>JAEWWD010000115.1 GCA_023396535.1 Bacillota bacterium | reverse complement strand
AAATAGACCAGACTGAGTTTTGTAGGATGCATGAGCCGCCACCTTTTTTCACGATGGTAATCAGTAATTTACTAAAACAGAAGACTATATGTAGTCTATCATATGTGATCCTAAAATACAGCGTTTTCGATTACTCCATGGGATGAGAAGCCTACGGTCGGCCAGTATTCAACGTTAGATTTTTGAAAAAATATTTAAGAAAGCGCTTGACCCTCCTGTAAGGGCAGGGACTATCCTAATCTTGCGAGGTGAGAAATCGTGGAATACACGGTAAAGGAAGTTGCCGGTATGACCGGCGTAACGATCAAGACACTTCATCATTACCACAAAATTGGTCTGCTCCTTCCATGCAAGGTGACGCAAGCCGGCTATCGCCTGTATGGAAGAAAGGAGTTGGAGCGCCTGCAGCAAATCCTTTTTTATCGTGAACTCGATCTTTCCCTCGGCGACATTAAGCAGGCTTTGGAGAGTGAATCGGATCGCATTTTGTGCTTGGGGAAACAGCGAAAACTGCTTTGCGCGCGAAAGCAACGAATTGATCGCTTGCTTGAGACAATTGCGAAATCGGTTCATTCCGCAATGAAAGGAGAAGACATGAGCGCAAATGAGTTATTCAAAGGCTTTGATAAACAAGGCTGGGAAGATGCCCTGAAACCGCAGAATGAATACCTGAAGGAGAGGTATGGCGTTGATCTGATCGAAAATCAGATGATCGACCCTCAACAGCTCAATGCCCAGGCTGTTGAAGCGAAACAGTTTATGGATGGCATGAAAGAAGCTCTCTTAAGCAAGCTCCCGGCAAGTGATGATACCGTACAAAAAATGGTGGCAGAGCATCTTATGTTCATGGGGGCGCATGGCACCCTAATGGATGCAAACGCTTATCTGGCTTCCGTTCGATTTCTTATCCGGGATGATTTTCATCGCAGCATGCTGGAAGATCAGCAGATCGGGCTGAGCTATTACCTCCTGGCTGTGGCTGAACAGTTTGCATCCTGCAGCGGCCAATAAGTCATCGCTGACATGAATTTCTCACGGGATTTCAATCCACCCGACTCCACTATCAAATTCCATATTAATACCAAACGGTCAAGCAGTCGGTGTACTGCCTGACCGTTTTCATTTGCCTTCTAACCCGTTATCATTGTTCGGGACATTGCCCATGTAAACGTCACTAGGCCGTATTTGGGCATGCTGGCTTCATATACGCTTTGCTTAATGCTTCCAGCATGCGCTTCTCCCTATTTCAGCCTCCAGGCAATATCCATCATCAGCAGTTCCTTTTCCATCTCCACCGGATCTGTATCCGCATGAATATGCACGAATTCAATATCCATCATGCGCGCCCAATCCCGCATCATTTCCGCGTCGCAGTCGTAGCTGAGCACCGTATGATGCGCGCCGCCCGCTATGATCCATGCCTGTGTAGCCGCATTCAGGCTGGGCAGGGGCTTCCACATCACACGCGCCACTGGCAAATTGGGCATGGTTTGCGAAGGCTTTATGCACGCGACATCCTGTACGATCAACCGAAGGCGGCCGCCCATATCGATAAGACTCACTACGATCGCCGCGCCCTCTTTGCCTTCAAACACCAGCCGGGCAGGCGGCTCGCGTTCGCCGATACCCAAAGGATGCACCTCTATGCGAGCTCGGCCTTCAGCCACGCTGGGGCAGACCTCCAGCATGTGCGCTCCCAGGGATATCCCATTTTTCAAATCGTAATTATAGTCCTCCATAAACGTGGTACCTTTACCCATACCTTCGCCCATGGTCTTCATGATGGCTGTCATGGCCGCCGTCTTCCAATCGCCCTCGCCGCCATAGCCATAGCCCTGCGCCATCAGGTCCTGCGTTGCAAGGCCCGGCAGTTGCCGCATCCCATACAGATCCTGGAAAGTATTGCTGAATGCCGCGCAGCCTTCCATATCCAGCATCTTTTTGATGGCAATTTCCTCGCGCGCCTGATAGCGTACGGTCAGGATATCATCCGTGGCAAACGAATATTGTTCCTTATAATATTCCATCAGTGCGTCCGCTTCAGCGTCCGTCACGTCATCCATGGTCTCCGCCAGCTTGCCTACCGGCCAGGTGTTCACCTGCCAGCCCAGCTTGATCTGCGCTTCCACCTTATCGCCTTCCGTCACGGCCACTTCGCGCATATTGTCCCCAAAGCGCATCACCTTTATGGACTTGCTAAATACAACGCCCACAGCCGCGCGCATCCACTTGCCTATTTTTTTCTGAGTGTTTTCATCCTGCCAATGCCCTACAATCACTTTGCGGGGTATGCGCATGCGTGCGCCTATAAAGCCGTGTTCCCGGTCGCCATGGGCGCTCTGATGCAGGTTCATATAGTCCATGTCGATTTCTTCGTTGGGTATGTGCTCGTTAAATTGCGTGTGGAAATGCAGATAGGGTTTCTGCAGCAAAGCCAATCCGTTGATCCACATTTTGCTGGGCGAGAATGTATGGCAGAACGTCACGATCCCCGCGCAGTTTTCCTGATAGTTCGCTTCACGGATAACCGCCGCAATTTCTTCGTTGGTTTTCATCGTACCCTTATAAACCACACGGAAAGGAAGATGTCCGGATTCGTTCAACCCCGCGACGATGGCGCGGCTATCCGCTTCCACCTGTTTGAGCGTCTCCTCCCCATACAGGAATTGAGAGCCTGTCATAAACCAGAATTCATATGCGCTGATCTTCATAGCCGTATATCCTTTCATATTCTCAGTTGAAATATTCAATTGCCGCCCGTTCAATAGCCAGCCCGTTTACATAGCGTTGCATATAATCCATAAACCCGGTCCGTTCCTTCTCGTTAGGCTCGAGCCGTACGCTGTCCGCATTGGCAAACACTCTATTCTGCAGGTATGCCTCCAATGTTTCATTCCGTTCCCGGTTACGCATATACATCCCCAGCAACGCTATTCCCCATGCGCCGCCTTCCCCCGCGGTATGCATGACCGCCACCGGCACATTCAAGGCGGTAGCCATCAACTGTTGGGCTGCCTCCGGCACCTTAAAAAGACCGCCATGCCCCAACAGCTCATCCAGCTGTACATGCTCCTTCTCCATCAAAATATCCATGCCCAGCTTCAGGGTGGCGAGCGCGGCGTACAGATGCGCGCGCATGAAATTTGCAAGCGTCAGCCTGCTGTCGGGCAACCTTGCAAATAAAGGCCGCCCCTGTTCAAAACCTGTAATGTGTTCGCCTGAATAATAGTTGTAAGAGATGAGGCCGCCGCAATCCGCGTCCCCCCGCAACGCCTGTCGATACAGGGCGTTGTATAGAGCGGATTTGTCCGGTTTTGCTCTCAGGGTTTCCATAGCCTCGCCGAAAAGGCCCACCCATGCGTCCAGATCGGAAGTACAGTTGTTGCAATGCACCATCGCCACCGGCTTGCCTGAAGGCGTGGTCACCAAATCGATTTCCTCGTATACGCCGGAAAGACCACGTTCAAGCACTACCATGGCAAATACGGATGTTCCCGCGGATACATTGCCGGTACGCTCCTTCACGCTGTTTGTGGCCACCATGCCCGTACCCGCGTCGCCTTCCGGCGGACAAAATGGGATGCCTGGCTGCAATCCGCCGGAAGGATCCAGCAGCCTTGCTCCTTCCGCAGTCAGGCATCCCGCCTCCCCTCCCGCTAAAAGCACCCTTGGCACAATTTTATTGAGCCTCCATGGAAATCCACAGGAAGCGATACGGTTTTGAAACATCGCCATCTTGCCTGCGTGGTAATCGTTGGTTTCGCTGTCGATGGGGAACATGCCGGAGGCATCCCCTACGCCCAGTACGCGCTCTCCCGTCAGCTTCCAATGCACATAGCCCGCCAGTGTGGTTAAAAATGCGATATCCGGCACATGCGCCTCAGCGTTCAATATGGCCTGGTATAAATGCGCGATGCTCCAGCGTTGGGGAATGTTAAGTCCGAATTCCGCCGTCAGCAGCTTGGCCGCTTCTTCCGTCATGGTATTCCGCCAAGTGCGAAAGGGGGTCAAAAGGACATCATCCTTATCAAACGCCAGATACCCGTGCATCATGGCGGACACGCCCATAGCGCCTACCATGGTCAGCCGTATGCCGAACTCCTTGTGCACATTGTCTGCAAGATCCTTAAAACAAGCCTGCAAGCCCCTCCAGACATCCTCAAGCCGATAGGTCCATATATTGTTTTCCAGCTTATTTTCCCATTCATATCCGCCTGATGCTATGGGCGCATGGTCTTCCCCAATCAGCACCGCTTTTATGCGAGTGGACCCAAGTTCTATGCCGAGCGCCGTATTGCCCGCTTCGATAGCGATTCTGGCCGCTTGTTTCCAGTCCTGCGCAATCTGCCCCATAAGGAACTCCTTTCGAGAAATGCAGTTCAGACGCATCCAATAACTCCTGTGCCAAGCGAGAACAAAATCTTGGCGATGGATGTCGTGTGGGATATAATAAGGGTCTTCTATCGCTAAGATGATATGTCTTCATTCTGTTTGCCGTTTTTTGCTCTTAGCCATTCCGGCAACAGCAGCCTAAAGCCGCCCTTATCACGAAGCGCGAGAATCACGCTCTGAAGCAAAATAAAGAAGAACAGCATAAGCCCGGTGGTAATGCTCTGCCAATATGGCTCTCTAAGCCCCGAAGCAATTACAATATTGTTGATAGTCTTTAAAGAAAGCACCCCGAAAAGCGTACCGATTACATTGCCAACGCCGCCGGTTAATAATGCCCCGCCGATAATGGCAGATGCAATTGCCTGCATTTCTGCGGCGGTGGCGTTGGAAGCGTTTCCTGCCCCTGTATGCAGCAGATAGACATAACCGCCGATTCCGGATAATAACCCGCACAGCAAATAGGAATAAAATTTTGTGCGTTTTACATTAATGCCGAGCATTAACGCGCTCTGGCTGTTACCACCCACCGCATAGAGGTTGCGCCCGAATCGCGTCCATCTCAGAATTACAAATACAGCGAATACTATAGTGATAGCTACTATTACGCCGGGCTCAATTTTGGCGGGAATAAAATTGCCGGTTTTTCCATAAGAGCCGATACCCGGAATAACGATACGAAATTGCTTAAGGGCGACGAAAGCTTCGTGTGCCGCTGTGCGCGGAACAGCGCTGACTATGGTTGTCATGCCTCTTGCAAAGAACATACCCGCTAAAGTGATAATAAAGGGCTGTATCTCCAAATATGATACCAATGCTCCCTGAATCAGCCCGAATGCTGTTCCTATACCCAAAGCAAACCCTACCGAGCCGATTACGCTTCCGCTGTGGTCGTCCAGATACACGACGCAAGCCATTGTCACCAGCGCAGTTATGCCTCCCACCGAAATATCTATGCCGCCTGCTATCATGACTATAGTCAGTCCGCAGGAAATCACAATCAAAAACGCATTGTTATTGAAAATGTCAAGGAACTGCTGAGGATTCAAGAAGCCGCCACCCCAGACAAGCATGGCGAGTACATACATGCCAATGAAGATACAAATCGTTATGGTCAAGAGCAAATTGGTGTTGGAAATAGGCTCCCTGCGTTTTTCCCCCGGTATCCCGGCAAATAGGCCTCTATTACTGGTCATACTGTTAATTCTCCGTTTTCGTCGGCTTGCTTAGCTTTCGTTGGTTTTATAAACAGCTTATCGCGCAGTTGAATGGCATATCCTTTCACAATTGGCGAACCAATTACAACGATGGCTATAATAACCATTGCCTTATAGGCCTTTATCGCCGTCGAAGGAATCTTCATGGCATAAAGCGTAATCGTCAACGCCTGAATGACGAATGCCCCTATCACGGAACCGGTCAAGCTGAATTTTCCGCCGCTTAAAGCATTACCTCCGATGGCTACTGCCAGGATAGCGTCCATTTCGATATCCAAAAGAATGGTCTCATGGTTGATAAGTCCTATTCTGCTCACGGCGATAGAGCCCGAAATAGCAGCACAAACACCCAGTATCATAAATGATAATAGTTTTATTAAAACAGCGTTGATCCCGTTTAAGCGGGCGGATCTTTCGTTGATTCCAACCGCTTGTGTGTATAACCCGAGATTGGTGAACCTTAAGACAAGCGAAACCAACGCCCCGAATATCATTACGATTATAATGGGTGTGGGTATGGGGATGCCCGGAATAAAACTTCCAATATAGCCCAACAACGGGCTCTCAACAGTAGGCGTTGCTCCACCGTTTATCCAATATGCGATAGAGCGCCCGGCAGAAAACAGTATTAATGACGCAATCATCGGTTGGATCTTGAATACAGCAACCAATGTGCCGTTGAATGCGCCGAAAATAATTGCAACAATGCAGCTAGCCAAAAAGGCGGCAAGAATAATTGGCATTGTAATCTGATTCTCCCGGAGCACACGAACAAAAACACTGCCCGCTATTGCCGCCGCCGCGCCAACACTAATATCCTGCCCTCTCGACGATGCTGTAACTAGCGTCATACCGATTGCCAAAATAGCAAGCTCGGAGGCGCCGTTTAAAATACTGATTATATTTCCTGAAAGAACGGTGTTTCCATCGTTGTTGGTTGTAATGGCTAAAGAGAAAAATCCAACATCTCTGATTAAATTGAAAACAATCAGTAAAAAGAGCGCAAACAACGGGACAGCCAATTGTGAGCTCGCGAATTTCTTCAACCCCTTAGCCATTTTGAGCTGCCTCCCCCGCTATCGTATGCATAATTTTAGCCTGCGTCATGTCCTCGCCCCTCAATTCGCCCACTATTTTACGATCCCGCATAACGATGAGCCGCGAACAAGTGCGAAGCATCTCCTCTATTTCGGATGAAATAAACGTAACGCTGACGCCTTCTTCAGCAAGCTTGAGTACAAGCTTTTGTATTTCAACTTTTGTGCCGACGTCGATCCCGCGCGTCGGTTCGTCCAATATTAGATACTTTGGATTTGTGAGCAGCCAGCGTGCAAGTATTACCTTTTGCTGATTACCGCCCGAAAGCGATTTTATGGGCGTATCCGTCGAAGCGGTTTTTATCCCTAATAATTTGATGTACTCATCTGCAAAGGCTTCCGCCTCAGTTTTGGAAAACGGCCGGAAAAAGCCCTTCATTACCTGCAATGCAAGTATAATATTTGCACGCACGGACAGATCCTCAATGATACCGTCCTGTTTTCTATCCTCGGGCAGATACCCGACACCATGCCTCATGGCGTCTTTAGGCTTGGATATTCTAACGTTTTTTCCGTTTACCTTTACTTTACCGCCGGTAATTTTATCTGCGCCGAATATAGCACGTACGCTTTCGCTGCGGCCAGAGCCAAGAAGCCCGGTAAAACCGTTTACTTCCCCCTTGTAAATTTTGAAGTCAAACGCGTTTGTACCCTCCGCGCTGGATAACCCAAATGCCTCGAAAACGGGTATGGCATCCTCCTTGGCTTGCAATGCCCTTCGGTTTTGCAACTCTGAAATATCGTCAAGATCTTTACCCATCATCTTTGAAATGAGTTGTACGCGCGGCAAATCCTTAATATCGTATTCTCCTACAAGCTCACCGTTGCGCAAAACAGTTATCCTGTCGCATATCTCGTACACCTGCTCAAGGAAATGCGTTATGAATATGATGCCTACACCACGGGACTTCAGTTCGCGCATAAGAGAGAAAAGCTTTTTTACCTCGTGTTCGTCCAGCGAGGAAGTCGGCTCGTCTAAGATAAGCACCTTGCAGTCCATATCCACGGCACGGGCAATGGCGACCATTTGCTGTACAGCCAGCGAGCAGGTGGCAAGTTGCTGCGTGGCTCTTGCAGGGATATTCAGTTTAGCAAGTATCTGAGTCGTCTTCTTTTCTATAGAGCGCCAATTTATAAAACGGTAATCACCCCGCCCAATAAACATATTTTCGGCAACAGTAAGGTTAGGGCACAGAGTTATCTCCTGATAAACAGTGCTGATGCCTAAATTCTGAGCCTCTTGAGGTGATTTCACAGTAATTTCTTTATTAAAGCCCGCTATGTGGATTTGCCCTGAATCTTTCGGGTATACGCCTGTTAAAACCTTGATTAAGGTTGACTTACCGGCTCCGTTCTCACCCATCAGGGCGTGAATCTCGCCTTTACAAAGAGTGAAATCCACATTTTGTAAAGCGCGTACGCCTGGGAATGCTTTACAGATTGCCCGCATGGATAAGACGATGTCGTTCTGCATAGTTAACCATCCTTTGAGCGCTGGCGGTTTCTTAAGATAGCGGTGTGGAGTATGCGGAAAACATCCCTACTCCACACCGCGCATGCTTGATACGAGAGTTCCTGTTATTAAGTAAATCAGATTATTGGTTATTCGCCAAGACCGTATGTGTCAATGTCCGCCTGCGTAATGGTCGTTGCATCAAAACCGCGCTCTTCAGAAATAACCTTCTTTTCTGTAAGCGTCCCGCCGGCTTCAAGTTTCTGTATCATCTCATCGATTACAGAAGCCTGGAAGGGGCTGCACTGACCGTCATAGTTCCAGTTGCCTGCAAGCAGTTCCCTGAGCGCCCACTTGTTGCAATCGAAGCCCATTATAATGACATCTTTGCCAACGCCGTGGGTGATACCGGCTTCATCCAACGCGGCAACAGCACCCTTTGCCATACCATCGTTTTCGGCATAGATAACGTTGAACTTTTCTTTGGAATTGATTACAGACTCAACAATTTTCTTTGCCTCGGCTTCATCCCAGGTCGCTGTCTGCTGTACAACCTTTTTCATGGTGCCGGCTGCAAATTCGGCATCCAGAGCCGCTGTGCGGCCAATCTGCGCATCGCTGCCCATTGCGCCCTGAATGTGAATGACATTATACTCAGGAAGTTTCTGCGCCTTCAGCCATTCCACAGCCGTGGTGCCCTCATTTGCCATGTTGGAAACAACAGCGGCCTCATACAGGCTTTCGTCGGTATTAATCATACGATCGAAGAGGAATACTTTGACGCCGGCTTCCTTGGCGCTTGTAAGAACAGCATCCCAACCATCTGTAGCGGCGGCTGAGATGAGAAGGTAGTCTACGCCGTCGGTGATGAACTGCCCGGCTGCATTCAACTGCTCATCATTCTTCAGGCTGTAGAAGGTCGAGACCGCGTATCCGTTCCCTTCCGCGAAGACTTTTTCAAAGTCTGCTACATTCGCTGCCCGATATCCGGACTCGGCTGGTGGATTGTTGACGATACCAACCTTAATCAGTTTGTCGGCCGGCGCATCTGCCGGTGCCTCGTCTGTCTTCGCGGGCGCGGGTTCTGTCGCCGCAGGCGTCGCAGTTGCTGCAGGCGTGCCGCTGCATGCAACCATACTCAGGGTCAGTACCAAAGTAAGGGCCAGCACAAAAAGCTTCTTCATTTTTCCTCTCTCCATTTCTTTTTTGATCATCGTGGCCAAAACAGACACATTGTGGACAAACAGACAAACTTGAAAGCTCTTTAAATGAGATGGGAAGCTTTCGTGAGTACAGTATAATACTCCCGTCCATTCATGTCAACTATTTGTATGTAACAAATTATTATTTATTTTGCCATTTAAGATACATTTATTAAGGTGAATTATATCGATGCCGTACAACTTTTGTTATTATATGGTCAAATGCATTTAATTTTGGGGATTTGATCCGCAACATTATTAGGACATATTATATCTCAATACTATGTCCCTTTGCTTTAATATAGCCAAATGCATTTAACTTTTGGGAGATAATCGGACAGATAAGCGGCCGACCTTTAAATACCCGCGTATATTTGATAAGTCCCGTAAAAAATAAAGTACAAATTTTCATATATCGCTTGAAAATTAAATACAAATTTGATATGATTGACTGGAGACTAAGGATGAGGTGACGCATTTGCTAAAATATCAGGAAATCGCCAATATATTGCGGAAACAAATACAGGATAGCGTTTTCACACAAGCGCAGAAATTCCCTACCGAACAGGCGCTATGTCTGGAATACGGAGCAAGCCGCCAAACCATCCGGCATGCCTTGTCTGTGTTGGTTCAGGAAGGACTGATTGAGCGGCTGCAGGGCAGCGGCTCACGCGTTCGCAATCAGGCGCAGCCCCTGCCGCCTCCGCAACGCTCTATCGCGGTTATTACCACCTATATCAGCGATTATATCTTCCCAAGCATTTTGCGGGAAGTGGAAACCGTCTTATCGCGAAACAACTGCACCACCATGCTTTACGCCACACAAAACCAGGTGGTAAATGAGCGGCACGTTCTCAAGGGTCTCCTGGGGCTTCCCAAGTTAGACGGCATTCTGGTGGAAGGCACGAAAACCGCACTGCCAAACCCCAATCTGGATTTATACCGTAAGCTGATGGACAGAAACATCCCCCTGGTGTTTATCAATGGAAACTACCGGGAACTGAACGGCGCTATTTCCGTATTGGATGACAATTATAATGGAGGATATCAGCTCGTAAAATATCTTGCGGCGAAAGGGCATTCCCATATTGCCGGCATGTTCAAAAGCGACGACATCCAAGGACACCAGCGATATGCAGGATACGCCGCCGCCCTTTTGGACTCCGGCCTGCCGATGGAAGACGGGCAGCTTTACTGGTACAACACTGAAACAAAGGATGCGCTGGCCAACGGCAATCAGATTTATATAGAACAAATGCTTGCTGTTACAAAAGGCTGCACCGCGGTGGTTTGTTATAACGATGAGATTGCCAGCTATCTGCTATTGGCCTTGTTGAATAAAGGCATAAAAATACCGAACGAGATGGCGCTTGTCAGCTTTGACAACAGCCGGTACAGCGACGTAAGCCCCATCACCATCACTTCGCTGTCCCATGGAGATCAAAATGTTGGGAGACTGGCCGCTGAGACGCTGATCAAACTGCTTGCCGGGGAGCAATGCAATTCTCAACTGGCGCCATGGACGCTGATGGAAAAGGGAAGCAGTTAAGCTTTCAGATTGCTGGACTCTTTTGATGCAAAGATTTATACAGCCTTTCGAATTACTTTTGTAGCTGTGTCACCGAAATACCGCCACGCCACTATGGATTTTCGAATTGAGAGAGAATCAAAGCCCGCCGCGGCAGCGTTGTGCGCTGTCCGGCGGGCTTATCTCTATAGGGTAGGCAATAAGGATGATACGGGGACGTTATGCCTGGACTTCAATAGGCTTTTCTTCCTGAATGTCGGCCCCGGCCAGACGGAAGAATGTCTTCTTATGCCTTTTGAACGTTATCAGCAGCACAACATATACGCCCACTATGACGATCATGCCGATAGGGGAGGTTGCGCCGCGGAAGAGTCCGTAAAGCAGCCAGCTGATGCCCTCGCCGCCCGCGTTGATGCCGCTTACGCCGGCCGCGATTTCATATCCGGTAGAGCGTGCGACGTCCGTCAGGAACGGAGTGAGCTGCGTGATGATAAAATCGCCGATGCACAGGTATACCGATCCTATGATGACGTTTTTAAGTATGTTGCCCTTTGTCACCGGCGTGATCAGCGCGAAGAACCACGGGAAGGCGAGCAGGTCGGCGATCCACAGGAACTTGTTGTAAGGCAGCGCGAACATGAGGAATATACAGATGGGCACCATGATCAGCGAAGAGGAAAGTGTGGAGGTTTCGCCGCAGCAGAGCGCGGTATCCATACCGAAGTTGATCTGCCGCTTGAATCCTATTTTGGACATCGTATCACGAATACCGTTGGAAATGGGTACCAGACCGCTCATGAGTATGCGCGGCATCATGGGAAATATGTGCATAACGGCGGCGACTACCATGCTCACCGCCAGTATGCTGACCCAGCTTTCGAAGGATCCGAGGGTTTTCCAGTGGGCAATGACGCCGATGGCAAATCCTATGATGAGGCCAAGTATGGCGGGGTCGCCGATAAGCTTGAGCCGTTTCTGGATGTTCTCAGGATCCAGCTTGACTTTATCCAATCCTATGAGGTCAAGCAATTTGTTGACTATGATTGCGAAGGGCATGTACTCGACCGAGCTGACCGTCGTAAAGGAGATGCCCTCGTATCCATAGTATTGTCTGGTGGCGGGCTGACACCAGTCGGCGAACAGCAGCGCATAGAGCTCCATCATGCCGGCCGCGAAAAAACCCAGGAGCATATTATCGGTTGCGTAGTAGGCAAGGCCGCCCACCAATGCAAAGTGCCAGAAATTCCAGATATCGATGTTTAACGTATCCGTGATCTTCAGCGCCAGCAGTATCAGGTTCACGATGAGCGCGAACGGTATGATGAGCAGGCCAATGCGTGTCGAATATGCGATGGCCGCCGTAACGCCCCAACTCACATCCAGATAGGGAAGATTGACTTTTGACTGGTCTACCATCATGTTGACCGTATCGGTTACCTGCGCCCCGAAGAAGCCCAGAACCATATTGATGCCCACCAGCGCAATACCGATGTATATGGCGGATTTGAACGCTACGCCCGGTTTTACTTTGAAGCAAAAAGCGAATAAAAATATAAACAAGGGAAGTACGACCGTAGAACCCAACGCACCGAGGATGTCATTGAACGTCATTTGAAAAATCCTCCTTACCCCGATTCATTTGAATGCGGTTTATGCGAGATAACCCGCTATTTTGTCTATGACGGCGTCTACGCCGATGCCGGTCAGAAGAGGAACCGCATTGACCATGGGAACCCCATAATCCCCCTTCAGCGTGCACGTGTAAGCGATTACCGCCACGTCGTCCAGATTGTTTCGAACGCTGAAGACATCGCATTGCTTGAAATTGGCTTTCACCCCCCTTTGCTCCAGTTTCGCTTTGAGATCGTACAGTACCGCTGTGGAAGTGGCAATCCCGCTGCCGCAGACAATCAGAACAGTTTTCATATGATTAGCCTCCCCTCTTTCTTTTCATTCCGTCGGCGGGTCGACTCAAACTCGGAACGTCAGGGCCTGATCAGGAATTTGACCCCCTTGCCCTGCATATGGGCCTCGATGGCCTCTTTGGCCTGGCTGAGCGGATATTCGCCGGAGACATAATCCTGGTAGCGAATCTTGTTGCGCATAAGCAGCTCGGCCGCAGCTTCCGTTTCGTAGGCCGTTGCGCTGTAGGAGCCCTTGATTGTAATTTCGTCGTAATGAAGGCGCACGGTATCCACCGTAATGGTGGTACCCTTGGCGCAGCCGCCGTATTCCACCACGATTCCGCCCTTGCGCACCAGCGCTATGGCAAGCTCCCACGTGGCCGGCTGCCCGACGGCCTCAATGACGGCATCCGGCCCGCGCCCGCCGTTGGCGTGCTTTCTAACCTCGGCTACGATATCCTCTACCTCTCCGGGGTTGATGGCAACGTCGGCGCCAAGTTCACGCG
The DNA here is from genome assembly GCA_023396535.1 of Bacillota bacterium. Classification (GTDB taxonomy): domain Bacteria; phylum Bacillota; class Clostridia; order Christensenellales; family CAG-138; genus JAEWWD01. Next base: position 19,967 of record JAEWWD010000115.1, on the reverse strand, counting down.
CTTTGTTCAGCCTGTCCGCATCCTTTTCCAGTATGATGACCTTTGCGCCGCGCATTTTGGCGAGCTGCGTTTTCAGCAGCCCCATGGGCCCTGCGCCTATGATGCACAGCGTATCGCCTATTTTCAGCTCCGCCTTGTTGATACCGTGCAGCGCGACGGAAAGCGGCTCTACCAGCGCCGCCTGCTCGAAGGGCAGGCCGTCCGGCAGCACTATAAGATTGGCCTTTACGATGGGCGCCGTCACGTTGATATATTCTGCGAACCCACCGCCCATTTGCACGTACTCGCCGAAGTCTCCCTCCATGCCTTCGCAGAGATTGTCGAGATCGCGCTTGCAATAGAAGCAATATTGACAGCCCGCGCCGTTGGAGGTGACCACGGCTTTGCCTATGAGCGATTTGTCCATACCCTCGCCGACCTCGGTTACGATGCCCGCATACTCATGGCCGGTAGGAAAGGGCGGCGTTAAAAAGGGGTAGCCCCTGCGGTATATTTTCACATCCGTGCCGCAGGTCAGCGCGGCCTTGATCTGCACCTGCACTTCGCCCGGTTTGGGATCGCCTATCTCGCTGTCGATGATGCGCATGTCCAGCGGCCCGTATATGACCGCCATCCTGTTTTTCTTTTTCGCCATTCCCGTTTCTCCCTTATACCGATTTGATTTCTACCGGCAGAACGCCCGTGTCCGGCTGTGTCAGCGGATCGAATGTGCGCAGTTGCTCGCGGCCGCCCTGCGGAACGCCCAGCGTATTGCCGAGCTGCCGGGAAAGGTACGTGACGATCGCAGCCTGCTCTATGGCGCAGGCGAGGTCGTACGCGTGCCACAGGCTCGCGCCGACGGCGAGAGGCCCGTGGTTACCCAGCAACACGGCGTTATTGTCCGTACCCAGATATTTCACGGCGCTTTCGGCCAGCTCCATGCTGCCTGGCGGGCAAAACGGCGCGACGCGCACCGGGGAGGAGCAGTAAACGCTCAACTCGTGCAGCACCAGCGGTATTTCCTGGTTTGCGACGGAAAACGCGGTGGCGTACAGCGAATGGCAATGTACGACGCCGCACAGGCGCTCGTTGCTCTTATAAAGCAGCGTGTGCATGGGCCATTCGCTGGAAGGGCCGAAGTGGCCGTCCACCACAACGCCGTCCAACGTAATGACGGGTACGTCCTCCGGCTTCATTTTGTTATAGGCGACGGAGGACGGCTTGATGGCGATCAGTCCCGTTTTGCGGTCGCGCGCGCTCAGATTGCCGCCCGTATGCATGGTGAGGCCCGATTTTAAAAGCTCTTGACCATAAAATACGATTTCTTCCCGGAGTTCCTGCAACAACATGCTCATTTCCTTCATTCCTTTGCTTATGATTTATCCGCGGACGCGCCGCGCTTTTTCCATCAGTGCGGCTACCCGCGCTTCATCCACTTCGTTGTAAAACTGTCCGTCCCTTTTAAGGGAAGTGCCCACGATACAGCCGTCCGCCGCGCCAAGCTGCAGTTCCACATTTTCCAAGCGCACACCCGTATTTGCAAAAACGGGCGTTTTACAGACTTTCTTGATACGCGTGATGATCTGGGCGTCCGGTTCGCAGCCGGCGATGAGGCCGCAGACGAGATATACGTCGGGCTGTCCGTAGAATTCAGTGGAGATCGCAACCTCTTCTATGGGACGGTTGGCCAGCGGCAAGCCGCACTCCGGCACCAGCGTGAAAAAAGTGCGTATGTTCTTTGCGCCCACTCGCGCTCGGTGGCGGTGTATTTTGCCTATCTCGTAGTTCAGTATGCCGAAATCACCCGCGTATGCGCCGGTGAACGTCTGCCTCGCAAAGGGAGCGTTGACGGCGACGGCAAGATCGAACACTTTGTAGGGGTCTATTGCGACATCCACGCCAAAAGGCACCGTAAACTCGCTCTTCAGCTCGCCTATCACGCGGCCCATGGCCGCGAGCGTACTCGGCTCCACATCGTACAGCCAGGGCAGGCTGAATTCGTTGCAGACCAGAACGGCGTCTATGCCGCCGTTTTGCAGCGCGTGCAGATCATGCCGGGCGCACCGCACAACGTATTCCATATTCTTTTGTTCGTCGTAGTTCGGGTCACCCGGCAGGGGATGCAGATGCAGCATGCCTATGACGGGCTTGCTCGTTTTGAACAACTCCTCGATCCACATATGCGCGCACCTCATTCGCAGTAAATTGTCTTGACCTCCAGGAATTCGCCGAAACCTTCCACGGCTCCCTCGCGGCCCATGCCGGATTGCTTGTACCCGCCGAAAGGCGCGTTAACGTCCCACTGTCCGCGGTTGACGTATATGGAGCCGGTACGCATACGCCGCGCGATGGCGGCGGCCTCCTCCGGCGTGCCGAACACGGCGCCCGCCAGGCCGTAGATGCTGTCGTTCGCGATATCGACGGCCTCGTCAACGCTATCGTAGGGAATGACCACCAGTACCGGCCCGAATATTTCTTCCTGTGCGATGCGCATAGAGGGCTTGACGTGCGTGAATATCGTCGGGTCTACATAATAATCCTTGTCCTGCGCGGGCGGGCCGCCGGCCAGCAGAACAGCGCCCTCCTCCATACCGATTTTGATGTATTGTTTCACGCGCTCAAACTGTTTGCGGGAAGCAAGCGGCCCCATATCGACGTCGGGATCGCAGTTCTTTCCCGCCTTGTATGTGCTGAGCCGTTCCAGTATGAGGGCGTGCACCTCGTCGAGCGAGTCGCGCGGCGCAAGCAGCCGTGTGAGCGCGTTGCAGGTTTGCCCGCCGTTGAGCACCACAGTGTCAAGCACCGCCTGCACGCCGTACGCCCAGTCCCCGCCTTTGAGGAATATGGCGGCGGATTTGCCGCCCAGTTCCAGCGCCAACCGCTTGATATTGCTCAGCGCCAGTCGGGCGACCTCCCGGCCCGCCTGGGTGGACCCGGTAAAGGAGATCATGTCCACATCCGGATGCAGGGCCAACGCATTTCCAACCTCGGGACCGCAGCCAGTAACGAGATTGAAAACGCCCGCGGGGTATCCGGCCGCCTCTATGAGCTCAGCCAGCAAATAGGCCGTCAGCGGCGTATATTGGCTGGGCTTGAGCACTACGCAGCAACCGGCCAAAAGCGCCGGCACCACCTTCTTTTCCACCTGCTCCAGCGGAAAATTCCACGGCGTCAGCCCCCCTACCACGCCGACGGGCTCCAGACGCACCATGGCGGTGTTACGGCGTTCCTCATAGACATGGGATTTGGCAATGCGGATATAATTCTCCGTCTCCAGCAAAAAAGGATCCGTGTGGATTTCGGCCGCGATCTTGACAGGGCAGCCCAGCTCCGCACTGATGGTCTCTATAAAGCGGCCGCGATTGTTTCGCATGCCTGCAAGCACTGTTTCCATAAGCGCTACGCGAGTATCAAGCGGCGTGAACTGCCACGAAGCGAACGCCGCCTTCGCGGCGGCTACCGCCCTGTTTACGTCTTCGGCGGTGCTGCGCGGCACGCGGGCAATACTCTCATGTGTCTCGGGGTTTTCCACTTCGATTACCTGCGTACCGGCAGATTCCGTCCATTCTCCGTTGATAAACAGCTTCTTGATCTGCATGTTTTCGCCTCCTTAAAAGTCGTATGATTTGTTCTTGCCTTCAGACGGATTCAGCGCGCTCGCGCAGAATGGCCATAATCTGCGCGGGGGACTCTGCTTCGAGCAATGCGCGGATATTTTCCTGTTTGATAAAAAAGTGGATCAACGATGGCAGCAGCCGGACGTTGTCGTCCATTTTGTCGAGCAGTGGGAAGACCAGCAATTGCACCTGCACGGTGGAGTCTGCATCTCCCATGCAGCGGAATAAAGCCGGTTTGGCAAGCGTCGCGATTGCCACGCCTTTCTTGAGCGTGTGCTGCGGAACCGTATGCGGCATTGCAATGTTGAGCTCGCCCATGGGGAGACCCGTAGGGAATTCATGTTCGCGCTCCATCAACGCCTCGTAATAGGTGGGCAGCACGACCCCCTTTTCCTGCAGCGCGTCTGCCACTGTGCGCAGCGCCGCCGCAGCGTCGCCTTCCACCCGGAGGAATATGAGTTCTTCCCGGACCAAGACCGCAAAATTTGTGTGTTCTTCCATGTCGCCCGTCCTTTTCATTCAATACGAAACACGATCACGTAATCATGCCCTTATGCCGGTTTGAGGAAACACAAACACAGCCCCGCCGCCGTTCAGTAAAAATGAAACTTACCGGCGGGATATAGGAAAGAAGCGTCCGCTGCCAATGAGCAGGCGGCCGGGGGTGTCGTGCCCGTAAATATAGTTTTCGTTACTGGAATGCATGTGCCGGATCAACCGGCTGTCGGTCGCCGCTGCTCATCTGCTGTGCGGATATACCGTACAGATGCAAGGTTAGCCGTTGCTGTACATGTGCCCGTTGCGGGCAAGGGGCTCTTTATATGATGACCAGTTCCAGATCGAGCCGGCTAAGGGCCTTGTAGGCCTGATCGGGAATACCCGAATCGGTGATTAATACATCTACCGCGTCAAATCCACAAATCTTTACGAGCCCCTGCAGGGAAAATTTGCTGGAATCAGAAAGAACAATGACCTGCCGCCCGCAGCCTGCGATAGCGCGTTTGGTGCCCACTTCTTCGAGCGCGAAATTATAGATGCCCTTCTCAGCGTCGATAGCGTCGGCGCCCAGGAAAGCGATGTCGACATGAAAATCACGGATAAAGCTCTCGGCCAGCGGCCCATGCAGCGAGCCGTAGTTTTGCCGTTTGGCGCCGCCCGTGGAAAGTACGGTGCAACTGGAGTCGAATTCCACGGTATCTATAATCTCCGTATTGTTGGAAATCACGGTCAAATTTTTGCTGGCAGTCAGCATCATGGCCGTCATCAGCGTGGTGGTCCCCGAATCAAAACAGATGCTGTTGACGCTTTTTGCCCGCCGGGCCGCTTCCGCCGCGATGCGCTCCTTTTGCTCACGCATAATGGAGGATTTTTCGATCTGGGTTCGTTCGACCATGCTCTTGCTGAGGATTGCGCCGCCGTGTGTGCGCCGGACAATGCCTGCTTCCATGAGATGATCCAGGTCCCGCCGCACGGTGGCCTCGGATACTCCGAACAAACGGACCATTTCGTCTATTTGTACCACGCCCCGCTGCTCTAGCAGTTCCTGTATGAGTTTTTGCCGTTTTGCCGGAATAGACCTTTGTTCTTCCATATGCTTACCATCCTTGCACATAATATAGCAGCTATTGGCCAAATACGCAATAGCGATTTGAGAGTTTTTGAAGTTATTCTATCGTTATTGATTGTTTTAATCAAGACAATGCAGATAAAACGACAAAATACGGCACGATCCGAGGCGATATATGGCATTAGGAAGTTGGACTACCAGATCAACAAAGATGAACGCCATGGTGAAAGGCATCAAAAAAGAATCCTGCAATAAAATGCAAATTCTTTCATCCGGATGGCATACGCTTCACCGCCGTCATACGGTCGTGTTTCCTTTTGATCGTTTCTGGAATCGTATAAGAACCCTAGCGTGACGGGACGGGGAACTGCCGCTCAAAGGCTCAAACAGATTTGAGCAGTTCCTCCATTGCGATTACGGGGTCTTTCGCACTCCAGACATAGCGTCCCATGATCAGGGTATCCGCACCGCTTTGTATTGCGGCCCTGCACAGCCGTTCGTTCAATCCTCCGTCCACCCATATGCTTTTATTCTCTGGCAGAATCTCCCGGGCTCGACGCAGCTTTTCCAGCGTATAAGGGTTGAACTGTTCTTTACTGTCAGGTTCGCTGGCCAGAATCAGGATGTAGGATACCGCATCTTTATAAGCGTTTAGCACCCCGATATCCGTTTTTAAAGTGAAAGCGAGCCCGGCTTCCACACCTGCGTTGTGGATGTTTTCCAATGTGCACATGGGAAAACGTATGGCCTCAAACTGCACGCACATCCGCTGAATGCCGCAGGCGGCTAATGGGCTGATCCAGTCGTCGGGGCGCCGGACCATCAAATGAGCGTCCAAATGCGCCTTGCTATTTTGCGCGATAGCGCGAATCGCCTTCATGCCAAACGTAATATTCGGGACGAAGCTGGTATCCTCCACGTCGATGTGCAAGTAGGGATAATCGCCAAGGCGCTCCAATTCGGCGCCTAAATACAAAGGATTTGCGCTGGCGATAGAGGGAATAATGCGCGTCTTCACAGTGCACCTCCGATGACGTCTCACGTTTTTTGAATTGGATGGTTCAGTATGATGAAAAGCCTTGCCTGTTCAGCGGCGGTCATTTAACGACAACGGGACAGATGGAGACCGGGGAAACACCGCGATTATACCGCGATTAGTATACTCCTGCCGAAACGTTCTTGCAATCCGGGAAGAATACGAATACGCTGCGCGCATCAACGTTGCGCAAACCATGGGGTCACGCATATATATTGCGGATTCTTATATTTTTACATTATCGCGCCTCCAGAGTCCAATCAGACTATCGCAGCACATGAATGCAGCCAATGAAAAAACAACCCGCACAAAACTCAGTGCTTGTGCGGGTTTCTGGCGGGAGAGATAGATGCTAACCCACGTTTCTTAACGGGCAACCGTATTTAGAGGGGCGTTTTTCCTTATTCGGACGTTTTACTTTATGCCCTTCACTTATGATTTTTAGCGACACCAAGAACCATCTTCCTTGCTATGGCGTGCTTATACTCTATTGGGGATATCTTTTCCTTCGCCTTAAAATAGCGGCTAAAATAATGGATGCTCCTGAACCCGGTCATGCTGGAAATCTCCGTAATGCTGTAGTTGGTGTAACACATGAGCTCCTTCGCCTTGAAAAGCCGGAAACGGTTAATGAACTGAAGCACCGTGCAGCCGTACTCATACTTAAAAAGCTCGCCAATTTGTTTTGGGCTTTGCATAGAGGTCTCGCTCAGCTCGTCAATGAGCTTCTCGTTGGAGATGTGCTCTTCGATGTAATTGAGAATACGATTCAGCGTCTCGTTGGGCGTCGGGGTGATAATGATGCCGTCGCTCAGCGGGCCGGCGCGTACTTTGCGTTTCTGCACGCCAACGTAGCTGTGATACAAAAGGGAAATAATATTGTAATTGATGGAGTCCGTAAAATAATCCGGCTGGAGAGCATAGGAATTCAGAATATTCAGCAAGCATGAGCGTACCACCATGCTGTCTGCATGCAGTTTTGGACCAAGCTGCTCTATTGTCCGGCGAAATGCTTTGTCATTAATGCTGAAAGACACGAGTACATTCGGACTGCCGCGCCTTCCCGCAAAATCGAGCACGGGATGCGCGCTGAGCGGGAACAGATAGACATCGTGCTTCTGCGGGGAAGCACCGAACTCGCCCGCCCGAAGACTGCCGTCGTTCTCCAATGCGAAGATCAATAGAAATCCATCCTGCGTATACTCTAGAGAAACGCGTTCCTCACACTGGATAACATGAACCGATTCAATGCTTGGGAAAAACATCCTGGTCCTCCAGACCTCAGGCATTACCGCGTATGTACTCCGCGCCGCCCTTAATATGGGCATGCATATATTCGACCGCGCGGTCCGGATCATGCCTTACGAGAGAATCATAGATTTTTTTGTGATAAATGCAGGAAAGCATCAGCGCGTTAGGCGGGGATGTACTCGCTTTTATAGTATCCTGCACCATGTCGCCAAGAAGGCCCTGTATTGTCTTAAGAACTTCGTTGGAGCTTATGCGGGCGATCTCATAATGAAAACGCGTATCGTACATATTATAGTTTTCCAGGTCGTTGTTGAGTGCGCAAGCGTCCATCTTATCCAGCAGATCCCTTAAAATCTCAAGCTGCTCGTCCTCCGCGCTTTGCGCTGCCAACTCCACGGCTTTGCACTCAATCAGCAAACGAACCTCAAATATATCGCTTAAGTTCTTTTTGTTCAGCGATAGCATGGGAAGCAACGGCTTCATAAAAGATTCAGGGCTTAGGCTTTTTACAAAAGTGCCGTCGCCCTGCCGCACATCAAGTATGCCCATTATGCTAAGCATTCGGACCGCCTCTCGTATGGTAACGCGGCTGACTTGAAACATCTGCGCCAGTTCATTCTCCACCGGCAGCTTATCGCCTATCCTATATAGATTATTGCAAATCATCGCTTGCAGCTCGCGGGCAACCTGATCTGAAAGACGATCCTTCACTACACGCATGAGGTGTTCCCTCCCGACGAATTAAGCAAATCATATTATGAATAAATATATCATGTCATTCTCGTTTTGTAAAGTTTCAGTGCTGTAAACGCATAAATAGAGTCTCAAATACTGCTGACCGATTCCAAAAATGCAAAATTATCATTGCTTTTGTGCAAAGACAAGGAATATGAGTCGATATATAATGCACTAAAAGGCAACAGAAATTCGATTAATCATCATATCATTATATATTTAAAAATTGAGGCGAAGAAATTGAATCCATCACTTGATTATCTTGATGCAGTGAAAGACCTGATAGAAAAGGTCAAGGACACCCAGAAAGAGAAATTTGAAAAAGCTGCAGATATCCTTTCTGACACAGTGAAAGACGGCAGACTGATATTTCTTTGGGGCCCTGGAGGACATTCCTCCATATTTTCAGAAGATGCTTTATACCGCAAGGGTGAATTGGCAAGCCTCTGTCCGATATACGATCCAAGCATATCCCTCTCCCATGGCGCGGCGCGTGAGATCAACGGCATGGAACGGGTTGAAGGATACGGCAAGGTCGTGGTAGAGTACAACAAAATCAGCAAGGGCGACGCCATCATTCTCGGCAGCGCCTACGGTATCAACCCTGTGGCGATTCAAGGCGCGCTGGAATGCAGGAAACGCGGAGCTTATGTTATCGCAATCACATCGCCGAGCTTTTCAGACGCTTCCACCTATATCGGCGCGAAGCACAAAAGCGGCAAAACTCTTCATAGCGTATCCGACATGTACATAGACAGCTTCGTACCTTACGGCGATGCGATTCTTGAATACGATATTTTGGATCACAAAATTTCGCCGGTCGCAACCATCATGCAGGCGATTGTACTCAAAGCTTTACTTGCGCAAACGATGGTGGATTTGAAGAAAAAGGGCGTGGATCCATTCACATGGACAAATTCTCTTCAAGCCGGCGGTATTGAGGCAAACAGCGAATATATGAAAAAAATCTGGGGCCGCGTAAAGAGCATGTAAGGAAGGTGCGATATGGCTGAATATGAAATCAGATTCAAAATGATGGCCGACGCGCTGTCAGGGCTTGGGAAGGAAAGCGCGAGTCTGGACGCCGCTGCATGCCTCATGGCAAAAGCCGCACAACGGGATGCGCTGGTGCATGTTTTTGGGGTAGACGCAAAAGCGGCCGATATACAGGGTGAGCTTTTTTACAGGGCGGGTGGCCTCGCATGTATCAACCCTCTGTACGATCCTGCGTTTTCAAATTCCCACGGGGCATACCGCAGTGAGCTTTGCAGGCCGTTGGATGGCCTGACGCCCAGAATTCTGGAATATTACGAATATATTGAACCCGGCAATCCCCTGATATTATTGGCTTTCGACGCTGACTCTGTAGCTTTCGCGCAGACGGCCGCATGGGCGAAGGCGCATGACCTCGACCTGATCGCCGTTGTACCGGAGCCGCCGAAAAACGCGCAGACGGTTTCTCTCCCCGATGTGACAGTGTGTTTCGGATATGGGTATGAAACTCTTCTTATGACGGCTGTACTCAACGAACTGATGGCCCGGGCGGTAGAGCTGGCTCCCGACGCGGCGGTATGGCGGGGTGATTTTTTCCCGAACAGTCAAATATGCCAAGATATCGTGGACAAGTACCTTTGGCGCATACGCCATCTGTGAGGGGCTGCCATGGCAAAAGAGATCATGCTCGGCGCGATGTCGCGAATAAAGCATCTCCAGCCTATTCCCCGCGCGGAATACATTGAACACTGCGCTTGCGAAGCGGAGAAAGCGGGGCGCGCGGGATGTGACATCCTTTTACTGCCGGAGCATTTTGACAGCTTCGGCGCGACGGAAATGGATGCGCATGATGGCGGCGTATACGACGAAGCAACGGATCGCAGCGCGCTCTATCGTGCCATATCGGAAGAGATTCCCGGCCCAATGACGGAACGTTTCGGGGCAATATGCCGGAAATACGGGATGTATATCGTTGCCGATTATACGGAACGGAGCGTCGGCAGGCTCTACAATACTGCCGTGATAATAGGCCGCGACGGTCACATTGCCGGCAAGTACCGCAAGACGCACCTGTGCGCTCCGGAAAAACGCTGCTGTGGCATTGACGCAGGCGATTCGCTGCCGGTGTTTGATTTGGACTTTGGGCGGATAGGCATCGCCATTTGCATGGACATGTATTTTCCCGAGGTCTTTCGTGTGTTGACTCTCAAAGGGGCTAAGCTGATATTCTGGCCGCATCAAACGTATGGCCCCTCTGAAGAAACGATATTTGTAACGGCGCGTGCGCGCGCCATAGACTACTGCTGTTATATTGCAGGGGCGAATTACGCAAGCCCCGATTATTTCGCTCCATATGAGCGCGGACATGAATTCACGGGCCGTGCGATGATCATAAACCCTGACGGAATGGTAATTGCCGATACAGGGCATTATCCGGGCATAGCTTATGCTCGCATAGACCTTAACGCGTCGCGGCTTGGCAAGGATATCGCGGCAGCACGCAGGGAAGGCATAGACCGCTTACGTGAGGATTTGCTGCATTTTCGCCGGCCTGAACTTTATAACGAAATTGTCGAGCCCTGCGACAATACCGCGGTGATGAACGGTAAGTTTCTGGACTGACAATTTAATAAAACAAGGAGGAGAAACGGTATGAAAAAAGCACTGGCATTGTTACTCGCCCTGATGATGGTGCTCACTATGACAGCGTGCGGCGCCAAGACTCCCGCCCAGACTGCGGGTGAAACGCAACAGACCCCCGCTTCTTCAGAGGCTACAGACAAGCCCGCGGAGGGCGGCGCCAAATCCATAACTTATGTTACTCTGGGCAGCACGGGATTGGATGTGCTCAAAGAGGCAGCCGAGCAGTTTAAGAATGAAACCGGTGTGGAAGTAAAAATCGAAGATTGGGCTTACACCGACGCGTATCAAAAAATCCTGACCCTTGCAGAAGCCGGCAACATGCCCGACGCCATGTATGGTTTCGCTTCCTGGACACGGGAATTCAAAGAGGCCGGCTATATCGCCTGCGCTGAAGACTATATTGGCAAGGACCTTTACAATGATTTCTCCGAGGCAGCGCGCGGCGTCTGCAGCGCGGATGGGAAGATGTGGACGCTGCCCTCCTACATGTCTGTTCGTACCATTCTGTTTAATCAACAGTTGCTTGACGCCGCCGGCGTCAGCGTCCCCACCACTTGGGACGGCTTCCTTGAGATAGCGCCCAAGCTCTTTGATCCCGCAAATGGCAAATATGCCTACTCCCTGGTTGCCGGTCAGGCGAAGAACACCCTGGATTGCTTCCTGCCGATACTCTGGGCCTATGGCGCCGATGTCACCAATGCGGACGGCACGGTCAATGGCTTCAACAATGAAAAGGGTGTAGCCGCTCTGCAGATGTATACTGAAATCGCTAAATATGCGGTGCCGGATTACGGAGAGGCAACCATCAACGAAACGCAGAGCAATTTTACGAACCAGGTTGCGGCGGCCTATTTCCATAATGCGCAGGGCCTGCGGGCGCTTGCTGACGCCGGTGAGGATTACGGCTGGGCTACAATCGCGGAGCCTCTTGCAGGACCGGACGGGCAGAAATATTCTCTGGGCGTCATGGATATCGATATCATTTTCGCAACCGGCAATGAAGAGATCACCTCAAAATTCCTTGAAATGTGGCACACTGCCGATTATCAGGGCCGCGTAATCGAGGAGACCGGCTGGGTACCGAACCAACAGAGCTATTTCGAAAGTCGTCCCGCGTTCAGTGACGAAACCAATGTGATGGTGGCGCCGTTCTGCGCGCTCGAACCCATCGCGAAGTTCAAGCCCTCCATCATAGGCTGGGAAGAAATCCAGAAAACCATGGCCGATTACATCACCAAGGCCGTCATGGGTGAAATGAGCGCCGCGGACGCCTTTGCCGCTGCCGGGGAGCAGGTTGACAAAATTCTCGCAGGTTGAAAAGCCGGTTAAGAATTGCTGTGTGTGCAAAAGTGCGCAAGCACTTTGCACACACATTTACTACGACAGGAGGCGCTTACATGCGTAAACTCAAGCGGTGCGTTTCAGATGAAAAATTCAGGAACATGCTCTATGTTCTGCCGATGCTCGCCGTCTATCTTGTTTTTATATTGTATCCGATGGGAAGCGTCATGCGGCTTTCTCTTTTTGACAAGAAGATTAACGGCGATATGGTTTATATAGGGCTCCAGAATTTCGTGGATTTTTTTAAGAACGCGGATACTCCCCGCATTTTGCTCAATACGGCGGTTTGGGTATTTGTCGGCGTGATCCTGAAGCTTGGGCTCGGATTAATCATGGCTTTGGTGCTTTACAAGAGTTTTTCTGGAAAAAAGGTGCTAACCGGCGTAATGCTCATTCCCTACGCCATGCCTGCCGCCGTTGCTTGTATGATCTGGAGGCTGCTGTATAATCCAATGTTCGGCCAGATAGGGCAGCTCATGCGCGATCTGGGCATTACCACGCAAGCGGTAAACTTTCTGGGCAATACCAAGACTTCTCTTCTGGCCGTAATGATCGTGAATGTGTGGGCGGTGGCGCCGTTCTGTGCGCTGAATATCCTGTCAACGATGTACTCCATACCGAGAAGTACATACGAGGCCGCCTCAATCGACGGCGCTAACGGGTGGCAGAAGTTCACAAGTATCACGTTACCGCTGATTGCCTCCTCGCTGCGCACACTCGGGCTGCTGATCGGCATCTGGGCCTTCAACTCGTTCGATGTGATTTATATGATGACGCAGGGCGGGCCTGCAAACTCCTCCGCTATACTTGTCAATACGGTCTACGATAACGCGTTCCGCTTCAATAACCGCGGATATTCGGCGGCAGTCAGCGTAGTTTGTTTTATATTGCTTTCTATTTTTGCAATATTGTATGTGCGGGCAAAGCAGGAAGAGGTTTCCTATGAATAGAGCCGCAATGAAAAAGCAAATTAACAATGTTTTGTTTGCGCTTCTTATTCTGATGATGCTGGTAGAACTGCTTTTTCCGGTGGCGGCAATGGTGTCCGTTTCGCTTAAAAAATCGAACGACGTGTTTTCCGTGCCGGTGACGTGGATACCGCAGACATTCGCCTGGGAAAACTATGTGCAGGTATTCAATAAGCTGAATATTCTCGACGGGTTTAAGAGTAGCATCATCGTTACGGGCTCGACCATCCTCGTAATTATGCTCATTGCGATACCGGCCGCCTACGCGCTTTCCAAACTGCGCTTTCACTTTAAGAAGCCGACGTATTATCTCGTGCTGGTCAGTCAGATGTTCGCCCCCGTGATCATCATTATCCCGCTGTACACGATGATGAACTCCCTGGGTCTTATCGATACGTATGCCGGACTGGTGATCATGAACGTGACATTCAATCTCGCATTTATCGTGCTCATGCTCAAAAGCGCGTTCGACACCGTCCCCAAAGAAGTGGTGGAGGCGGCAAAAATTGACGGCTGCAGCTCTTTCATGACACTGAGCCGGATATTTGTTCCCGTATCGAAAACCGGCATAGCGGTTGCAGTGATATTCACGTTTACACGCACGTGGAATGAGTTTTTGTTCGCATTTACATACATCTCCACAACCGAAAAAAAGCCGATTATCGTCGGGCTCTACGAGATACTGAAAAATAATCCCGCAGTGGGCATCCCGTGGCATCTCGTCATGACAAGCGCGGTTTACGCGACGGTCCCGCTTGTAATTCTGTTCCTGCTGATAAGGAACAACATCACCGGCGATCTCACTGCAGGGGCAATCAAGTGAAGGATAAAGGAAACTCCATGGACTCAGTACTAATCAGGCAACTGAAGGGGTTTTATGAGAACGAACTTACAAACAATATATTGCCATTTTGGCTCCCGCGATGCCTTGATGCGAAATACGGCGGCTATTTGAATTGCTTTGACAACTCCGGCAGGCGCCTCATAAGCCGGGACAAATATACATGGAGCCAGGGGCGCTTTGTATGGATGTTTTCAAAGCTTGCGTTCATGGAGGGGACGACGTTCACAAAGGAGCAGCGCGCTTCCTTTCTTGCGCTGGCCGAGAACGGCAGCCGCTTTCTAAAAGAGCATTGTCTGATGGCCCCGGGCGACTGGCGCTGTGTTTTCCTTATGGATGAAACAGGAGCCCCGAAACGAATACCGGGGTGCGACGAGCTGGACATGAGCATCTATGCGGATTGCTTCGTCGTCTGCGGCCTCGCTCGCTACGCTGCGGCATCCGGCAGTATGGAGGATTATCGGTTTTCAAAACAGCTTTATCTCTCCTGTGTCGAAAGGCTGCAGGCAGGCTCGTTCAAAACGCTGCCCTACCCGCTTTCTCCTGAGTTCTGTGCCCACGGCATCCCCATGATATTTCTCAATGTCGCCGTTGAACTGTTTCTTGCGGCAAAACAGTTGGATTTGGGCTTTACCGGACGGCTCCGGGACGATATCGCGCGTTATTCCAAACGCATTCTCCACGATTTTGTTGACGGCGCAAATGTCATACGCGAAGTGATACGCCGGGACGGCGGGCACCTCGGAGGAGTGCTGGGAGGGCACGCAAATCCGGGACATACGCTGGAAGATATGTGGTTTCTCGCGGAAGCGGCGGATATTCTCAGGGATGCGGGTATAGTGGATCATGCGTCCCGTATCGTGAAAAAAGCGCTTGAAATCGGCTGGGACGCCGAATATGGCGGCATTCTGCATTATGTCCGTGCAACCGGCGGGCTCCCCGATGCGCCGGAGGGCGGCGAGATTGACGAACCTACTGTAAAACAGGTTTGCGCCGGCTGGGGGGATAAGCTCTGGTGGGTCCATGCGGAGGCGCTGTATTGCACCCTGCTCTACTACATCCGGACGGGAGATTCGGCTTTTCTGGACTGGCACAATAAGGTGTTTGCATACACGTTCACCCACTTTCCGAACCCGGATCGTGAAGTGCGCGAGTGGGTGCAGATACTCAAACGAGATGGAACGCCGCAAGAGAAGGTCGTCGCCCTGCCCGTTAAGGATCCGTACCATATTACACGGGCTTTCATGCTAATAATAGAGTTGCTCTCAAAGGCTGAAGCGGGCTGTGCAATTGCTTAGGCGAATTGGCGGAAAACGGCCGCACCCGGCGTGGAAGATACTCATTGCATGTTGTTTCATTCAATTCGGCGGCATGGGCGTGCTCTCCAACAGCATCGGCGTGTTTTTCCCGGCGGTCTGCGCTGATCTGGGATTTACGACGACACAGATATCGTTCCATATAACCATACGCGGTTTGGCTACAATGGTAGTGCTTCCGCTGGCGGGGCGGCTGATTTCCCGATATCCTTCCAAATATGTTCTCACGCCGGCCGCGGCGATGCTGGTCTGCTCTATCGCAAGCATGGCGTTTTTCAGCAAGCTTTGGCAGTGGTATGTTGCTTCCGTGTTTTACGGCCTTGCCGGCGCGTTTTTGTTTCTTAACATGTCCCCGGTCCTGCTGACAAACTGGTTCAAGGCAAGAACGGGTTTTGCGGTAGGTATAGCGATGGCCTGTTCAGGGCTGGGCGGCATTGTGATGAATCCTGTTGGGAATGCGCTCATCGAGTCGATGGGTTGGAGAGCGACGTACTTGATATTCGCAGGCATAGGCGCTGTATGTATGCTGCCATTTACAGCGTTCGCGTTGGAACGCTGTCCGCAGGACGCGGGCGTTTCACCCTATACCGGAACCGATGCCCGGCTGGTATGCCCGGACGAAAAAAAGAGCGGCTCCGACAGGCATGCTCTTTCCGGCCTGATGAAAAGTCCTGTTTTTTGGATGTTCTTCGCGGCCGTAATCATTGTATCGTTCGAGACGGTGTTCATCTACCATTTTCCGGGGTACGCGCTCTCGGTGGGGCTCAGCGCCGCAATAGGCTCCACAATGTCTTCGGCAAGTATGGCCGGAAACCTGCTGGGAAAGTTTTATCTTGGATGGCTGAACGATAAGCTGGATTCCAAAAGGTCGTTCCTATGGGGCATATTGCTCACAATGTCGGGGATGGCAATCATACAGTTCTTTCATCATTCCCCGAGTATACTGGCGGCCGGTTCGCTGCTGTACGGAGCATGCATGGCGCTCACCGCCGTCTCGGTACCGTTGCTGATACTGGAGCTGTTCGATCGCAGCCAATATGCAGCCGCGCTTTCGATGGCATCCATGATAACTTCGGCAATGGGGGGAATCGGCACTTCGCTTATAGGAATACTCTACGACGCCTCCGGAAGCTATACGATGGCTTTCATGCTCGCTCAGATTTTATGCGCGGTGTGCGCAGTGCTGCTGTTTGCCGCATTCCGCCTGAAAAATATGAAAATAGAATGGAAGGATAGCGTGTGATTACGGAAAAGGGATGCTATTACTGCGAACGGGACGAGAGTTTTCGCGAACTGCTTTACGAGCTTTGCGATCTACAGGTATCCAAAGTGTTCTTCTGCAAGGATCAAACCCTGCCGGGCCGGTGCACCATCATGTTTAAGGACCATTACCAGGAACTTTACCAAATCCCCAAATCCGAGAGAGACGCGTATATGGACGATGTCTGTGCGCTGGCGGAAACCATTTCGGAATTATACTGCCCGGACAAGATCAATTATGGAATCTACGGCGATACCGTGCGCCATGTGCATTATACTATTTGCCCCAAGTATAAAGACAAGGTCGGCTGGGGAGGCCCGTTCGAAATGTTTCCCCAAAACCGTGTGTTTCTGACGCCGGAGCAGTATGGATCGGAGATGGAGCGTCTAAGGCTTGCTCTGCTTAAGAAAAGAGGTATTGTCTGATGGAAATCACTTTGCCTTACGGCTGCGACAAGCTCTCTTTCCATCTGGAGGACCGCCGGTTTATCAGGATGTACGATCCGATAAAAGCGCCTGCCGCTGCCGATTTTGAAGCGGAAATCCTTTCTGCAATAGAAAATCCGATCGGTGTGCCAAAACTGGAAGAAATCATATTTTCCGGCGTGAAAATCAACATAATCGTGGATGACGCATCCCGGCCAACGCCGGTATCAGGGATCCTCCCGGTGCTGCTGCAAAAACTCGAAGGTTTGGGCGTGAACGAACGTCAGGTACGCGTCATCGTTGCCCTGGGCAGCCACAGGCGTATGTCTGAAGATGAACTGTGCGATCGGGTCGGCGCGGCGGTATATAGCAAGTATCGGGTGATAAACTCGGAATTCCGCGGCGCAGACGAACTGGTTTTCGTTGGCAAAACGCCGGACGGCGTAGAGATATTTGCCATGAAGGCAGCCATGGATGCGGATATTCGCATTGGCATCGGCAACCTTGTGCCCCACCCCGTGATGGGCTGGAGCGGCGGCGGGAAGATCCTCTACCCCGGCGTTGCCGGCGAGGACACCGTTTCGTATTTCCACCTGAAAGGCTCGCTGGAGAATGGAAACCTCTTCGGCCGTGAGGATAGCCCTATTCGGTTGATGATGGAAAAATGGGTGGATACGATTGGATTGGATTTCATTATAAACACCGTGCTGAATCCGGACATGCAGCTTCACAAGGCGGTAGCAGGCCATTATATAAAAGCGCACAGGGCCGGCGTAACGATTGCAAAACGCGTCCTGGGCTGCCGTGTCGAACAGGGCGCGGATGTGGTTGTGGCCAGCGCCTACCCGGCGGATCAGGATTTCTGGCAGTCGCCGAAAGGGATGTATTCGGCAGAGTACGCCCTCAAGGCGGAAACCGGAGGCACAATCATACTTGTGAGCCCAAACTACGAGGGTATTGGCCCGCACAGGGAATATCCGGAATGGATGGGCCGAGACGACGGGGATGAAATGGTTAAGGGTATTTTCGCAGGGGAGCGTTTCGAGGGGGATGCCCTGGCCATGGCGATAGGCAACAGTATGTCTAAAATGCGGCGCAGAAGGAAGCTGGTTGTAGTCAGCGACGGCGTTTCGGCCGAAGAGATGGCGGCATGCTGCTGCGTGCATTATCCGGCCTCGCAGCTCCAGCAAGCGGTAAATGACGCGCTGGCCGAATATCAAGACGCTACTGTTGCGGCAATCAGCAATGGCGCCGAGACTTTTCTTTACCATTAAATAAATGAAGGGGGAAATTCAATGGGCAAGAACGAGATTTATGAGTTCCGTAAGATACTTTGGGATATTTTTGAGAAAATTGAGGGTGAGTTGCCTCAGATACAGAAGGCCGCAAACGTAATTACGGACGCCTATGAGAACGGACGAATGGTTCACGTAATAGGGCCTGGCGGGCATTCAAACATCGGGGTAGAAGAAGTGCTTTGGCGCGCAGGCGGTCTAGCTATTTGGAATGCGATACTGGATCCGGGCACAAACCTGATCCACGGGGCAAAGCGCTCCAATTACATTGAGCGTACGCCCGGCTACGCCCTGAGCGTGCTGGATGCGTACAAAGTAGGCACGGTCCCCGGCGAGGTCATGGTGATCGTAAATGCGTATGGCATCAACGCTATGACCATTGATACCGTAATCGAGTGCCAAAAGCGGGGCGTGACCACCATTGCGGTAACTTCCTCCAGCTTTGCTAAAATCGTACCCATGGGCGCGAAATCCCGGCATCCGAGCGGCAAGAACCTGTATGAAGAAGCCGATATTTTCATCAACAATCATCTGCCTTTGGGTGACGCCAGCGTTTCGGTCAATGACTATGGGCAGAAGGTGTGCTCAACCTCGACTTTCTGCAACTGCTTCGTAATGAACTGCCTGACAGAGGAGATCGTGTCTGAAATGCTTCGCCGCGGCATGGAACCCCCTGTGTTCATGAGCGCGAATATGCCGGGCGGCGACGAACATAACCGGGCGCTGGAAGAAAAATACGGCAGTATGATAAAGCATCTGCTTTGATGGGGGTGTGTTAAATGGCAGTATTGAAGAGCTTTGAGGCGGGAAAGCTGTTTGTCCGGATATTTGAAAACCGCAATTCCATGGGCGCCTGTGCAGGCGCCGAAGCCGCGGAATATCTGCGCTCGCTGTTAAATGAAAAAAGCGAGATCAATGTGATGTTTGCCGCGGCGCCGTCTCAGAATGAGATGCTGGCCGCGCTTTGCTCGGAAGAGGGGATCGCATGGCATCGCATCAACGCTTTCCATATGGATGAATATGTGGGGCTTGATCCGGCGCATCCGGCTGGTTTCCGTAATTTTCTCCGAAGGGCGATTTTCGACAGGTTTGCGTTCAAAAGCGTAAATTTGCTGGATGGCAACGCTGTCGACCTGCAGGCCGCTGTGCGTGATTACGAAACGCTGCTGCGCGCGCATCCGCTGGATGCTTGCCTGATGGGGGTCGGCGAAAACGCCCACATCGCGTTCAATGATCCGCCGATAGCGGATTTTAACGACCCTGCGCTGATAAAAGTGGTAGAGCTCGAAATACGCTGCCGCGAGCAACAGGTACACGACGGCTGTTTTGCGACGCTCGAAGAGGTGCCTACGCACGCGCTTACCGCCACCATACCGGCGATTATGCAGGCGGCGAGGCTGTTTTGCAGCGTCCCCGCGGTCACAAAAGCGGAAGCCGTGCGAAACATGCTCAATGACGAAATTTCCACAGCCTGCCCCGCGACGATACTGCGCACGCATCCGTCGGCGTCGCTTTATCTTGATGTGGATTCCGCAAAGTACGTGCGATAAGGGGCACTGATATGAAAACGGCAATTATCAATGGGCGCGTGCTCACACCCGGCAAAGTACTCGAACAGGGAAGCGTGCTCGTCAAAGAGGGGAAAATATGCGAAGTGTCCGAAGGCGGATTTTATGGAGCCGCCGACCAGGTCTACGA
>JAEWWD010000100.1 GCA_023396535.1 Bacillota bacterium | reverse complement strand
CACTGTATCGCCGCATTCAACCTGACGTGCGCATGGTTATGGTGGGGCAGGGGCCGCACGCGGAGGAAATCAAGGCGTATACGCAGGAGCTTGGATTAACGGATAGCTTTGTGTTCACGGGCCAGATCATGGATCGAGGGTCTATCATGTCGCTCTACGCGCGGGCGGATTTGTTTCTGTTTCCGTCGCTGTACGATACGGCGGGGCTGGTTGTCCGCGAGGCGGCCGCCGCGGGAACGCCGTCGCTACTGGTGGAAGGCTCTTGTGCTGCGGAGTGCGTCTGTGACGGAGAAAACGGGTTCCTGTGCAAGGACGATCCTAAGAGTATTTGTGATACGATTGTGCGGGTTATGACGGACGAGGCTCTGAGAAGGCGCGTCGGCGAGGCGGCCAGGGAGACGATTCCAGTACCTTGGTCGGGGGTTATACAAGATGTGCGGGAGAGGTATCTGCGGCGGATTCAAGCCTACGATACGCGGGGCCTGCGCCTGAACGAAAAATAGCGTCGGGGGTATACCAATGGAGAGTAACAGCGCCAAACGGCTGATCGCCATAGACGGCAACAGCCTGATGCACCGCGCTTATTATGCGCTGCCCGCCATGACCAGCCGGGACGGCACGCCCACGGGGGCGATATTCGGCTTTTTGAGCATGCTGCTCAAACTGATGGAAACAAAGCCCGAATATCTGGTTGTGGCGTTTGATTTGCACGGGCCGACGTTTCGGCATGAACAGTATCAGGAGTACAAAGCGGGCCGTCGCGAAACGCCGGAAGATTTGCGGCCGCAGTTTCCGCTGCTGCAGGAGCTTTTAAGGCAGATGGGGATTAACGTATGTACGTCGGAAGGCTTTGAGGCCGACGATATACTGGGAACATTCGCCCGCATGGCCGAGGCGGACGGCGCGGACGCGTTGCTCGTCACCGGCGACAGGGACGCGCTGCAGCTGATTTCCGGTAAAACGCATGTTCTGCTGACGAAAAAGGGCATATCGGAAACCGTCGAGATGGATATCGAGGCGTTGCATGAGACATACGGGCTGTCGCCTGAGAGGATGTGCGATTTGAAGGGCCTGATGGGCGACGGATCGGACAATATCCCCGGGATTCCGGGCGTCGGGGAGAAGACCGCGCTTAAGCTGCTGGAGCAGTACGGCAGCATAGAGTCGGTACTTGCCCACGCGGGCGAGGTGAAGGGAAAGCTTGGCGAGCGCATCCGTGAACACGCGGATCTCGCGCGTATGAGCTATCGGCTTGGGATCATCCGTACGGACGTACCCATCACCTGTACGCTGGCGGACAGCGAATTCGAACCGGCGCGAATGTCCGATGCGCTGCCTCTGCTGCGGCAACTGCAGCTCAACGCCATCGCGAACAGGCTGCCCGCGCCGGTATCGGCTGATCGGCCAACAACGGCGCAGCAGGGCAAAACGGACATTGCCGAAATCGACGATATCCCATCTTTGCAGGCTGTCGTAAACATTCTTTCCGATGCGGAGCAATTGGCGCTGTGCGCGGAAGGCGACGTGCTGTATCTGGCAGCGGAGGAGAATAAGGAATACCGCGTGCGGCTCTTTGGAAATCTCTTGGAACAGGGGCTGGGCGCGGCGGAGGTTTGGCAGGCCGTGCGGCCGCTCTTGGAGGCGGAACGGCCCGAAAAACTGCTCTTTGACGCGAAAAAATGGATGCACATGCTGGCGGCGGAAGGAATCGTATTGCGGGGGCTGGAATTCGACGCCATGATCGTCGACTATCTGCTCAACGCCACGAGGCCTACGCCGTCGCTGGCTGCGCTGGCGCAGGAACGGCTGGGCGCGCAAAGTGCGAGCGCGTGCGTGCTGATGCGTCTATATGGGCCGATGACGGAGCAGATGAACACGGACGGCTTGACGGAGCTGTACGAGACGGTGGAGCGTCCGCTCATAAGCGTGCTGTTCCACATGGAACACCAGGGCTTCTTCGTGGACCCGGGCGTTCTGAGGGAATTGAACGCGCAGTTTGCAATCCGCATAGATGAGCTGGCAGCCGGGATATACGAGCAGGCGGGAGAAAACTTTAATATTCTCTCCACCAAACAGTTGGGGTCTGTATTGTTTGAAAAGCTGGGCCTTCCGGCACAGCGCAAAACAAAAACGGGATATTCCACCGATTCCGACGTGCTGGATCAGCTCACCGAATTGCATCCCATCGTGCCGCTTATTCAGGAGTACAGATTCCTGACAAAGCTCAAGAGCACGTTCATCGACGGACTGCTTGCCGTCATATCCCCGGCGGACGGACGCGTACACACCAGCTTTAACCAGAATGTCGCGGCAACGGGGCGCATATCCAGTACCGAGCCCAAATTGCAAAATATCCCCGTTCGCACGGCGCTGGGCCGCGAAATACGCAAGGCGTTCGTCGCGAGCCCCGGCAACGTGCTGGTTGGCGCGGATTATTCGCAGATAGAGCTCAGGCTTTTGGCGCACATCAGCGAGGATGAGGCCATGATCGCGAACTTCATAGAGGGCGGCGATATCCATACCCGCACGGCAGGCGAGGTGTTCGGCGTACCTGCGGGTGAAGTCACAGTCGAGCAGCGCAGCGCCGCAAAGGCCGTCAACTTCGGCATCGTCTACGGCATATCGGACTTTGGGCTCTCACGCAATCTCGGCATCAGCCGCAAGCGTGCGGGGGAATACATAGAGCGTTACCTCAGCCGGTATCCCGGTGTACGCGCATATATGCAGCGCAGCGTGGAGAACGGCAAGCGCGACGGATATGTCAAAACCCTTTTGGGGCGCAGGCGCGAACTGCAGGAATTGAAAAGCAGCAATTACAACACGCGTTCTTTCGGAGAGCGCGTCGCCATGAACATGCCCATACAGGGCACCGCCGCCGATATCATAAAGCTTGCTATGGTCAGGGTGGACGCGGCGTTGAGCGAACGGAAACTCAAAGCGAAATTGGTGCTGCAGGTGCACGATGAGCTGATACTCGATACGCCGCCGGAAGAGGAGGAAGAGGTCAAGTGCATCGTCTGCGACTGCATGCAGAACGCCATGCGGCTCGACGTTCCGCTTATCGCGGAAGTGCGCAGCGGGCATAGCTGGTACGATACCAAATGAGCGCCGAAGCAAAAAACGCTGCCGGAATGCGCGTTGGTCTCACGGGCGGCATAGGTG
>JAEWWD010000081.1 GCA_023396535.1 Bacillota bacterium | reverse complement strand
ATACAGCCCTATCAGCGCCATATAGGCGTACAATATCCGCTGCAGCAGCGCCCGGTTGAACAGCCGGAACGTAGCCAGCCCTGCGAACACGCCGCCCGCCACGGCGACGGAGCACAGCCCGCCCGTTACCCAAAGCGCGGGGGTCATGTTGCCGTACCAGCAGTGCATGAGTAGGCCGAGCACGGCGGCGGGCAGGAACGCGAAGTTCATGCTGGCCGAGTATACGTATTTATCGCAGGTGGACGGGAAGAAGTATATCGCGACAAACGGCCCGGCGAGGTTGTACAGCCCGCCCAGTATGCCGGAGAGTATGCCCAGGCCGAATCCTTTGGCGGGGGTCGGTTTTATCCGGAACCGCGCCTCAAAGAACAGGAAATACAAAAAGAACGCTATGAGCACCACGCCCAGCAGCCGCTTGACAGAACCTATCTGCAACTGCATCAGCGCCACGACGCCGATCACCTTGCCCAGCAGCATGCCGAGCGCGGGCGGCATGGCCAGCTTCCAGTCGATGCTGCCCCACAGCCGGACGACCATAATGACGCCGAGCACCGTGATGCACAGGCTGAGCACCGCCGCCGTGTATACGGGCGACAGATATAGCGTCATGGTCGCCGTGGCCAGCATGCCGAACCCAAGCCCTATCGCGGAGTGGACATAGGAAGCGGCAAACGCGATGGCCACGGAGAGTATGACCAGGTTCAGTGTCAGCGCCGCGCCGTCCGCGGCGTTCATTTGACGTATTCCAGTATAATCTGCTTGAGGCTTTTGACGTCAAACGCGATGGGCGGCGTAAATTTCGTCAGCGCGATGAGCCCGCCGTCTATGGTGGATACGCTCGCGATCTCCCGCGCGTTTTCTTCCTTGAGGCCGCCGCCGTAAACCACCGGCAGTTCGTACCCCAGTACTTCCTTGCAGCACGCTTTCGCCCAGGCGCTGACAAAGCCTATGTACTCCGCTCCCGGCGGTGTTTTGCCGGGGCCTATCGCCCAGATCGGCTCGTAGCCCAGCGTGATGGAGCAATTCCCCTGCAGTTTCTCAAAGCCTTTTAGTCCGCCCGCAATCTGGGAACGGATCACTTCTTTTACCCTGGGTTCGTATACGGCGAGGTCGTTCCCGCCCTTTTGCTGTTCCGTTTCGCCGATGCAGTACACGATGTCCATGCCCTGCTCAAGCGCGCATGCGGCTTCCTCATGCAGCAGCCCTTCCACGGCTTGAGCCGCGCGCTGATATGCGGACGCATCCGTAAGTATACTCTCGTCGTAGCGGGCGAGCATATCCAGCTTATCCCTGCGCTCTTCGCTGTGGCCGATCAGCGTCGCCCTGCACCCGAGCGCCTTGATGGCTTTCGCGGGCCTGTTGGAGGTAAAAGCGCCAAAATTCTGGTTTTGCGCGACATCCTGCCTGTATACGCTCTGCACGCCTAACGTAAAGCTCTCCCGCGCGCCTGCCGCTTTCAGAGCGGCCAGCCCCGGCGTCAGAAGGGCTTCCGGCAGGAAATACCTGACCTGTACGCCCTCAATCGCGTCTATTCCCATTTCCACGGTTTCGCGGATGGTATTCGTGATCCATTCCACCGGGTCGGCGAGCGGGCAAAGTCCGCCCTCTTGCCGCGATACTTCAAACCGTTTCAGATTCACATAGATTTCTTTCATACTTGTATCTCCCCCTGTCGTTCAAGCCTAGCAGTGGTGGCAGTGCCCCCGTTCATCCACTGAATCCAGTGAAGCATCCTTCATGCAAAGATGCACAGCGCTGAGCTTGAATGTTAACGGAAGTGCAAGTATGCTTGGATTCTCACCGACGTATTTCTTTTTCGCGTCCTCAAGGGCCTCTTCAAACGTCGCGCGGGTCTTGAGTCCCATGCCGCGCGCGTAGCCGGGTTCCTGCGCCCCGACGATGTAAATGGCGCTCGTGTTGGTTTCCGCCAGATGCCCGCAGGACATCATGGAGAAGCCGTGATAGGGGTGGAACGCCCCGGCAAAACGGTATTTGCGGATATATTCCTCGTTGGTGGCGAAAAGTTCGCCGTATTTCTCCATATCGGGCAGCGTGTTCATGTAATCGTGCTGGAACAGATCGTAGATTTCGCGCAGGTAAGGCCAACGCTCGTCATGGAAATACCCGTTGCAGGTGGATGAGACGATGAATACGCAATGGTCGGAAAGCACGCGCTTGTGCCGGATCACCTGCGCTGAGAGCGCCTGCATCATCTGGATGGGGTTGGTGCCCATGCCGTCGCCGTAGTGGAAATTCTGCGGCATGCCGAATACGACGACGTCGAACTTCTTATCCGCCCAGTGGATATAGGTGCGCTTGTCCGCGAGATCCCAGGCGACGGGCTGCATTTCTTTGGCGTATCCGCTGAAAATTTCGATCTGCCGCGAATACGTATCCAGCACTGCGTCGCAGCAGAAGAATTTTTTGCCCATGCATTGTTCCATGTGCATGCCGATTTCGTCAAATTTCCTGCGCATGAGGGAGCCGCCGGAAACGGGCACAAAATCCTCCGTGTGCATAACGGCCGGGATATGGTGCGTCGCGATGCTGCGCCAGTGGGTAATTCCGGTCGCGCAGTGCTTGTAGCCGCCGGAATAGCCGCCGTACGGGTTGCCCTGCGTATGCCCGATGAGTATGGCCAGATCGGACTCATACACGTACTTGTTCATGATAACGGCGTCGCCGCTCTCGGTGCACCCGATATCAGTCAGATGCTCGTAATCCTCGCTGTCGTGGCTGATGATCTGATTGGAGTGGAAGAACTCGTGGAACAGCTTTTCTCCCAGTATCTGCCGCATTTCTTTGGGAGGCGTGCGCGGATGCAGGCCGTTGGAGAATATCAAGAGGATATCCTTTTTGTCCACGCCTGCCGCGTACAGCACGTCCAGAATGACCTGAATGGAAACCTTCCGGTGGCTGGTGGGCTGCAGGCCGCCCTTTACGATATCGGGGATGATGATGGTGACCTTGCTGCCCTTTTTGGCCAGCTCAGAAAGAGGCGGCATCCCAATGGGGTTGAGTACGGAGCGGCGGGTCCTTTCATATAACTGGTCTTCGGGAATACAGGCGGGGTCTAAAACCGTCTTCCCGGGAATAAACACCTCCGTCGTATCCGGGAGGTTCGCCGCCATAATCCCCTGACCATATTCAAACTCGAGTTTCATTGTAATGGGTTCCTTTCTGCAGAGCGTATATATGGAACTGGCTCCGGCTTGCGATTACTCGCCGGTTCGGTCCATATATGTCAGGTATGCTTGACCATGCCATGGCCGTAATCGTCGTTCTCAAATTTAGCGTTGGCCCCGTGCTTCCTGTAAAAATGCTGATCCAGCAGCGTCTTGGAAATAGGTTTTTGATCGGGTCTTACGCTGAGCATCATGACGGCCATTTTGGATATCTCCTCCAGCACGACGGCCTTGTGTACGGCGTCCCACACGTCGGTGCCCCAGGTGAAGGGGCCGTGGCTCATGGAAAGCGCCGCGGGGATTTCCGCGGGATTCAGGCCGCAGGTCTGAAAATGCTTGACGATGGCCATGCCCGTGTTCCACTCGTACCGGCTTTTGATCTCGTCATCGGTCAGCGCCGCCACGCAGGGGATTTCGCCGGCGAAATAATCGGCGTGGGTCGTGCCGTAGCAGGGGAGGGAATACCCCATCTGCGCCAGTACGGTCGCATAAGTGGAATGCGTATGCACGATCGCGGCGCATTGGGGGAAGTAATCGTACAGGGCGCGATGGATGTCGGTATCCACCGAGGGAGCAAGCGGGCCTTCGAGTTTGTTCCCCTCCCGGTCCACCACGCAGATGTTTTCCACCGTCAGAATGTCATACGGAATGCCTACGGGCTTGATGACGATTCGGTCGCTTTCGCGGTCGATCGCGCTGACGTTGCCCCAGGAGAACTTCACGAGGTTTTGTTTGGGTAATTCGCGGTTGGCGTCCACGACGTCCCGTTTGAGCTGTTCAAAAGACATCATTGTATTCCTCCTGCCTGCAAAGCCTTTTTGAATTCGGCATATGTTTCTTCCATCGGCATGCCGGCGCGGAACAGCGTGGGGTACCCGCCGACGATCACGTCGCAGCCTTCGCGGATGCAGCTGACCGCAATCGCGTTGTCTATGCCGCCGTCCACTTCGATCAGCGTCTTGCCGCTGCCGATCATCCTTTTCAGCTTGCTAATCCGTTCATACGTGAAAGGCATGAACTTCAATCCGGAAAAGCCGGGCTCAAACGCCATCAGGGTGACGGCGTCAAGCTCCGGAATAATATCCTCCAGCAGATAGACCGGCGTGGAAGGATTGAGCGCGACGGCGGGCTTCATCCCGGCTTCGCGTATGCGCTGGCAGAGTCTAAAATGGTTGTGCGTGGTTTCATAGTGAAACGCGCAGTAGGCGACGCCCATGCCGGCAAGGGTATCGATGTGGTCCGACGGGTTTTCGACCATCAGGTGCGCATAGAAGGGCGCCGTGCCGTATTGGGCCAATATGCGCAGGTAGTCGAATCCTATGGCGATATTGGGTACAAAATGGCCGTCCATGACGTCGATATGGTACCAGTCCACGCCCAGCCTGTTCAGGGCATCCATGTTTTCTTTGAGTTCCAGGGGAGAGCTGCACAGCAGGCTCGGTGCGATGTGGTGCATATTGCTCCTCCTCCTTATGCATAATCCATGATGGTTTTCATGTTGACGCCGCGGAATTTGGCCGCCTGCTCCATCATGGCCTGTACGTCTTCCAAGCGGTAACGTCCGGTAATGAACCCTTCCGTATATACTTTGCCCGAAGTAATAAATCCGACGGCGGTTTCAAAATCTTCCGGCGTATAGGTAATGGAGCCGCGCACGTTCAGCTCGTTGCGCTGAATTTTCGCGAGATCTACCTCGGTCGGCGTGGAATAGTTCCCCACGATGACCAGCGTGGTGGTCTTGCCCGCCATATCCAGTATCTGCCCGAACAGCGCGGGCGCACCGACACAGTCAATGACGACGTCGGGGAAGGAGCCGAAGGCTTTGTCCGCGGCTTGTGCAAGGGTAATGCCGGAGGTATTGATGCAGACGGGGATTCCCGATTTTTCGGCTAGCGCCACCTTATCCGCGCTGATATCGCACACGCAGACAGTCTCCGCGCCCAGAAGCCCCGCGGCCTGCGCCACGAAATTGCCTATCGTCCCCGCGCCAAGCACCATGACGCGCTTTCCCGCCACATCGCCGCGCTTGGCCGCGTGGATGCCCACCGCGAACGGCTCGGTCAGTACGGCGACGTCGGAATCCGCGTCCTTCGGGATGCGGTACAGGTATTTTTTGTGGATGCAGAAATACTCCGCGCCCAGCCCGTCGGACTGTACGCCCAGGCAGTTGAACTCCATGCAGGCGTTGGGATGGCCGTGCGTGCAGGAATAGCATTTACCGCAGCTGATGATGGGGTTGACGCAGACGCGGTCGCCCTTTTGGTATTCCGCAGCGCCTTCCCCGGCTTCCTCCACAAACGCCAGTCCTTCATGGAAGGGGACGAGCGGGAACGTCATATACCGGTTGCGCCCCATGAACACCTGAATATCCGTGCCGCATACGCCGATGCGTTCCATTTTGAGCAATACTTCATTCTTCCCCGGTTTGGGAATCTCGCGTTCTATCAATACGGCCTGCTCGGGCGCTTTGAACAATACGGTTTTCATATGGCTCACCGTCCCGTCTCAGGCGTTTTTGCGCAGTAAGGCCTTTTTCGCCTGCGCGACGATATTTGCGGCGGTCAGGCCAAACAGCTCAGCCAGCTCCGCGGGTTCGCCGGAGCGGCCGAATGTATCCGCCACGCCCACGGCTTCCAGCGGGACCGGGCAGTTCTGCGAAAGCACTTCGCTGACTGCGCCGCACAGGCCGCCGATGACGTTATGGTCTTCCGCTGTCACAAAGCAGCCGGTCTTTTTCGCGTAGCGGAGTATGAGCTCTTTGTCGATGGGCTTGAGACAGGCCATATCGATGACAGCGGCGGATATGCCTTTCTTCTCCAATTCTATGGCGGCATCCGTGCAGCGGGGCACCAAATCGCCAATGCCTATAAGCGTCACGTCCGTGCCGTCGCGCAATACGATTCCTTTTCCGATTTCGAAGGGGCATTCCTCCGGCGAGGCGTACACCTGACCCGCCGCGAAACGGCTGAACCGCAGATAGACGCAACCGGTATGTTGTATAGCCGCTTCGACGCACTTGTATGTCTCCGCCTCGTCGGCGGGGGAGAGCACGACCATGTTGGGGATGGTCCGCATCAGCGAAAGATCCTCGATGCACTGGTGGGAACCGCCGTCCGCCCCTATCAGAACGCCGCCGTGCGTCGCGCCGATTTTGACATTCAGGTTGGGATACGCGATGCTGTTGCGCACCTGATCATAGGCGCGGCCCGCCGCAAACTGCGCGAACGTGCTTGCGAACACCGTCGCCCCGGAGGCCGCGAATCCGGCCGCGTGACTCATCATATTCGCCTCGGCGATGCCCATATCGATGAAGCGGTCCGGGCATTTTTTCCCGAACACGGCGGTCTGCGTTGCCTTCGCGAGATCCGAATCGAACACGTAAAACTTATATGTATCCGCCAGGCTCGCCAGCGCGGCGCCATAGGCTTCCCTTGTTGAAAGCATCAGCAAACACCTCCCGTCAAATCGAGCATCGCGCGCTCATACTGCTCCTGATTGGGCGCGCTGCCGTGCCAGCCCGCCTGGTTTTCCATGAACGAAACGCCCTTGCCTTTTACGGTATGGCAAATGATATAGGTCGGTCGTCCCTTGCAGGCTTTGGCCTGCTGGATAGCGTCGGATATTTCGCTCACGCTGTGCCCGTTCACCTGAAGCACGTTCCAGCCGAAAGCCTCCGCTTTTTTGTCGATGGGGTCGATGTTCATGACGTTGCAGACGTTGCCGTCTATCTGCAGCTCGTTGCTGTCCAGAAAAACGGTCAGGTTATCAAGGCCGAAATGAGCGGCGCTCATCATGGCTTCCCACAGCTCGCCCTCCTGCGACTCGCCGTCCCCCACGATGCAGTACACGCGGTAGTCGAGTCCTTCCTTTTTGGCGTAGAGCGCCATGCCGCTCGCTGCGGCGATTCCCTGGCCCAGGGAACCGGTGGACATATCCACGCCCGGCACCTTTTTCATATCCGGATGCCCCTGCAGCTTGCTGTCGATCTTTCTGAGTGTCTTGAGATACTCCACGGGGAAGTAGCCGCGCTCGGCCAGCGCCGCATAGTACGCGGGCGCGGCGTGGCCCTTGGATAGTACAAATCTGTCCCGCTTTTCCCACGCGGGATTGGCGGGGTCGATGTTCATTTCGTCGAAGTAAAGCACGGACAGTATTTCCGCTATGGAAAGCGACCCGCCCGGATGGCCGGAACGCGCCCGGTAAACGCTTTCTACGATATCGACGCGGATATCGCGCGCATGGCGCTCCAGTTCTTCAATCGTGCACTTTTTCACGTCAACGCCCCCCTTACAGCTCAATATCCGGCATGCCCAGCGCGCTCCATCCGCCGTCCACAAACAGCGTCTGGCCCGTGATATAGCTCGCTTCATCGGAAGCAAGGTACACGACGGCGTCGGCGATTTCAGACGGATCGGCAAGGCGCTTGATGGGAACGGCCGCGAGTATCTGCTTTTCGCTGACTACGCCAAGGCGGAAACCATCCTTGACCATCTCCGTCAGTATCCAGCCCGGCGCCACGGCGTTTACGCGCACGCCGTCCCTTGCCCACTCGGCCGCCATAACGGCCGTCATGCCGTTGACGCCGGCTTTGCTGATCACGTAGGGTGCGCGGCCGGGCGTGGTCTGCGTGGACGTGCCCGAGGAAATATTGACGATAGCGCCGCCTTTTCCCTTCATCAGGTTATAAGCGGCCTGACTGCAGAAGAATACGCCTTTGAGGTTGACGGACATCAGCTTGTCGTAATCGCTTTCCGAAAAGCTGGCGGACGGGCACCGGATCTGTATGCCGGCATTGTTCACCAGCACGTCCAGCCCCAGGTATTTTTCTTTGACATAGTCGAATACGCGCTGGATATCTGCCGTGCTGGTGACGTCCATTTTCAGGCCTTCGGCTTGAATGCCGAACTCTTCAGCCAGTTTGGCGGCAGATTCGTGCACCTGATCCTCGTTGACGTCGACCAGCAGGAGGTTAGCGCCCTCGCGGGCAAAAGCGGTCGCGTGGGCATACCCCAGGCCCCGCGCGCCGCCGGTAATGAGTACAAGTTTTCCCTTCAGGTTTTTCATGTTGGGCCTCCCTTTACCACCATTTGATCATTTCTGTAATTTCTTTGCGGATGCTCGCAAATTCAGGCGCGGCGACGTTCCTTGGCCGCTCCAGATCGACGTTGAATTCCGCCTTGATCTTGGCGGGCTTGTTGGAAAGCACCAGAACCCGCTCGGCAAGGTAGACGGCCTCTTCGAGATTATGGGTGATAAACAGGACCGTGCTGTTTGTCGCCTTCCACAGCTTGATGACCTCGTCCTCAAGGTAATACCGCATTTTGATATCCATCTGGCCGTAGGGCTCATCCATGAGAAGCATGTCCGGGTTCATGGCAAACGCGCGGCCTATGACGACGCGCTGCTCCATGCTCACCGACATCTCGTGGGGATACGCGTTGCGGAATTTCTCCAGACCCAGCAGGGATATGATTTTGTCCGTCTGTGCCCTGATTTTGTCGTGCGGCCATTTTTTGATTTTCATTCCGTACTCGATATTCTGCTGCGCGGTCAGCCACGGAAAAGCGGACGGCTCCTGAAACACGAAGGATATGTTGTGTATCTTCGGGTCGGCGGGTACGCCGTCGATATAAATCGTACCGGACGTAGGCTCGTACAGTTTGGTTAAGAGATTCAGGAATGTCGTCTTTCCGCAGCCCGTAGGCCCAACGATGCACAGGAACTCGCCCTTCTTGATATCAAAGGATATCTCGTCCAGAACCAGAAGGTCCCCGAATCGTTTGGTCAGCTTATCGACTTTTACTTTTATATCGTTTGCATGTTTTTCTTCCATGTGGCCACCCCGTATCACAGCGCTAGGTCCGTGTTCTTTTCAATGGCTTCCCGGGTTTTGAGGAAAACCGGGTCAATATAGTCTCTGGGCCGCTGCAGCGTGAGAGGATATACCTC
>JAEWWD010000292.1 GCA_023396535.1 Bacillota bacterium | reverse complement strand
CTGCCCTACGTAACGGGCGCGCTGCTGCTATCGCTGTTCCAGGTGGTAACGTTCGCGACTACCGGCAACCCCTGGGGCGTATCGGGCGTACTTGCAAATTGGGGCGCATGGATATTCAAGGCCGTGGGCGGGAGCGTGGACAACTGGTACTATTTCAGCTCCCCCGGCGCACAGGCGACGCTTTCCGCAGGCGTGCTTTCGTATGCGGACGGCTGGCGCAACATCGGCATCATCGTAGGCGCGCTGTTCGCTACGCTTCTGGCATCCGGCTTCAAAATCAAGAAAATCAAATCCATCCGGCAGGTAATCGCCGCGGCGATCGGAGGCCTTTTTATGGGCTACGGCGCAAGGATTGCCGCCGGATGCAACATTGGCGCGCTCTACAGCGGTATCGCGTCGCTTTCGCTCTCCGGCTGGGTGTTCGCCCTGTTCCTCTTTGTAGGGGCGGTTGTAGGGAGCAAGCTGCTTGTGAAATATTTTATGTGAGGTGACTGCTGCAATGGCACTTGAAAAGAAAGTAGAACAATACGACGTGGTGGTGATCGGCGGCGGCGCCTCAGGACTGACTGCGGGTATCTACTGCGGCCGCGCGCGCCTGAAGACGCTCATCATAGAGCAGTCGCTTGTGGGCGGCCTTGCGACCAACACCAATGAAATAGAAAACTACCCCGGTTTCCCCGAGGGGATATCCGGCAAGGGCCTGATGGATCTTTTCCACAAGCAGGCCAAGAAATTTGGGG
Organism: Bacillota bacterium; assembly: GCA_023396535.1. Taxonomy (GTDB): domain Bacteria; phylum Bacillota; class Clostridia; order Christensenellales; family CAG-138; genus JAEWWD01. Next base: position 5,005 of record JAEWWD010000292.1, on the reverse strand, counting down.
TCAGTTTTAAACTAACCGATGTCAAGTCGGTGGATTTTTCCGGCCAAACCAAAGTGGTGGAAACATTCCGCAACCGTTACGAGGCCAAGGCTGTGATCGTGTGCAACGGCAGCAAACCCCGCGTTGTTGGAGTGGAAAGCGAGGATCAGTTTATCGGGCGCGGCATAGCGTTCTGCGCAACCTGCGACGCTGCCGCGAATACCGACAAAGAAGTGCTCGTCATTGGCTCGGGGGACGCGGCGATTGAGGAAGGTATATTCCTCACCAAATTCGCCAGCAAAGTCAAGGTATCCGTGCTGCACGACGAAGGCGTGATGGACTGCAACGAAATCGCCAAAGCCGCGGCGCTTGAGAACCCTAAAATGGAGTTCCTGTGGAATACGGTAGTGGACAGCTACGAGGGCGGCGAAAAACTGGAACGGGTTAACCTGAAGAACCTGAAAACCGGCGAAATCATACCGGTGGACTGCTTTACCTGTTTCCTGTTCATCGGCTACATCCCCAATACCGGCGTCTACAAGGGCATCCTCGATATGACGCCGCGCGGCTATCTCCTGACCGACGAGAACATGCGTACCAATCTCCCCGGCGTGTTCGCGGCGGGCGACGTGCGCGAGCGGTTCCTAAGACAGGTCGCCACCTGTGTGGGCGACGCGGCAACGGCGGGCGTTATGGCGGAAAAATACATTGCCGAGGGCGAGCTGTTTGAAAGCCAGATCATGAAGGGCAATGTCATCGCCTATGTGTTCAATGCTGTGGAAAGGGAGCAGCGCGAGCTGCTGCCCATGTTCGAGCAGTTGGAGGCGGAGCATCCGGCGTACCGCTGCCAGAAGATCGATACCTATAAATCGGACGGACTGGCCAAGCGCCTCGGCATTGCCTGCTGCCCCGCGGCGGTCGTCATACGGGACGGCAAAATCCACAAGGTGATTGACAGCAACATTTGCAAGTGCGAAGTGGAAGCACATCTGTAGGCGCTTTGCTGGGAAAGGAGAAGCCACGTGAAAAAAACCGTAATTGCACTTGTGTGCATGGCGTTTCTGTTTTCGCTTTCCGGCTGCGCTCAGTATGATTTTATTGCGGCGGGCGAGTATATCGTAACCGCGAAGGAGGCGCTTTCGCTTCAGGCGGGCGGGGCCGTGCTCGTGGATGTGCAGAGCGCGGAGGATTACGCCGCGGTGCACATTGAGGGTGCGATCAATATCCCCATGGAGGCGCTGACCGTTGCCGAACCTTACGCGAACACAGTCGCCCCTGAGGAAAAGATCGCTTCGGTCATGAGCGATGCGGGCATCCGCGAGACGGACACGCTGCTGTTGTACGACAACAACGCCAACATGCAGGCGGCGCGCGTGCAGTGGACGCTGAACCTGTACGGCAATTTCAATGTAAAAGTGGTAAGCGGCGGCCTCAAGCACATGGAAGAGGCGGGCGCGGCTGTTGTGACCACGCCGACCACGCTGCCTGCGACTGAGTACAAAACAGGCGAGAAGCAGAAAAAACTGTTGGTGACGCTCGACTATATCAAAATGCTGATCGATAAACCCGACGCAAACACCATCATTGTCGATGCGCGCACGGCCGAAGAATATGCCGCGGGCACAATCCCCGGCTCGGTCAACATCGATTATGCGTTGAACAATTACCCTTCGGGCGAATACAAGTCGGCCATGGATTTGCAGAGCACCTATCTGAGTAAGGGCATCGTGCCCGGGGCGGATCTGAAGCTCGTCGTATTCTGCAAATCCGGTGTTCGCGCCGCGCAGACGTATACAGCCCTGAAGGACGCGGGATATGCGGATGTAAGGGTATACGACGGCTCGTATACGGAGTACAGCGACGTCATGGGAACCCAGGCGGAGCCCCCGTCCACCGCGCCGGTGGCGCCGACGCAGGGAGACGCTTCCTAAATAAAAAAGGAGGAAAGCATATGCAGAAAAACATGAAAAGGACTTTTACCCTTTTGCTCGCGGTTGCGATGCTGATCGCTACTATCGGCTGCTCGCAGCCGGCACAGAGCGCCGCGACGCCTGCCCCCGCTGCTTCTGAAGCGCCCGCCCAGGGCGCTGCGCTCGAAGCCGCGGCACTCAAGTATTTCTCCGAGTTCCCCGGCAACCGCATGATCGAGTGGACGGACCTCTTTACGCTCATCGATGCGGGTGAAGAGCCCTTCATACTGAGCATCCGCCAGGCGGACGTGTACGGTGAAGGCCATATCAAGGGCGCGTACCTTGCGTCCTGGGGTGCGGATCTTGCTGAAAAAGTGGCCATGCTGCCCAAGGATAAGCCGGTGTATGTATATTGCTATTCCGGCCAGACCGCCGGGCAGGCCATTGCGCTTATGAACATGCTCGGCATCGAGGCATACTCGGTAAAATCCGGCTTCAACTACGGTGCGATGAAGACGGAAGGGTACGAAGCGTATGTGGAAACCACGCCCAACGAGCTGCCCGATGCCGGTGCGGAATTTGATCCCGAGGTGCTCGCGTTTGTGCAGGAGTACTTTAAGTCGGTAACCGACAACGCCAACTTCCAGATTGCCCCGGCCGACGCGGATACCATGCTGCAGGCCGGCGATGCGATGCTGCTGGATATCCGCACGGCGGAAGATTTTGCCGCCGCGCACATCGAGGGCGCAGTGAACCTGCCCTACGGCAAGGATATGCAGAACGGCTTTGCGGACCTGTCCAAGGATGAGAAGATCATCGTGGCCTGCTACAGCGGCCAGACCGCCGGCCAGACAACTGCCATACTGCGTGCGCTTGGTTTCGATGCGGTATCGATGCAGTTCGGCATGACCGGCGCTAAGGGCTGGACGAACTATGTGAAGACCACTGCCGCCAATAAGTATTTTGCGGACTTTGAATCCAACCCCGCCATTCCCTGGGCCGATTTCTTCGCCAAGCTGGACGCAGGCGAGACCCCCTTTATACTGAGCATCCGCAGCGCGGAAGACTATAACAAGGGCCATATCAAGGGTGCGTACCTTGCGGCCTGGGGTACCGACCTTGCGGAAAAGGTGAAGATGCTGCCCAAGGATCAGCCTGTGTATGTATACTGCTACACCGGTCAGACCGCCGGCCAGACAGTCGCCCTGCTGAGGATGCTGGGCATCGACGCCTATTCCCTGCAAAGCGGCTTCAACAGCGGCGCTATGGCCGTTGAGGGCTACGAAAAGTACGTGGAAACAACCCCGAACGAGCTGCCCGACGCGGGCGCGCAGTTCGATCCCTTCCTTCTTGGCGAGGTTGTGAAGTACTTCAACGGCATTGCCGACAACGCGAGCTATAAGATCAGCCTTGAGGACGCGCTCGCGGCCGTGCAGGCCGGCAACGTTACGGTGCTTGATATCCGCAGGGCGGAGGATTTCGCCGCGGGCCATATCGAGGGCGCAATCAACCTCCCCTTCGGCAAGGGTATGCAGGAGAAGTTCGCGGATCTGCCGTCCGGCAAACTCATCGTCGCCTGCTACACCGGCCAGACCGCCGGCCAGACGACCGCCGTGCTGCGCATGCTGGGCTATGACGCTGTTTCCATGCATCTTGGCATGAAGCTCGGCTGGATTGAAGCGGGCTACCCGGTAGTGACGGACTAAACACTGGCACCGGCAAAGTCCTATGGACTTTGCCGGTGATTTTTCTGTGGTTATAATAAACTATAGCGGCGGTATTCTGCAAAACCGGCGATATGCTCGCCGGTTTTGCGTGGATACGCGGAGAAGTTCTCGCGATTTTGAACAGCGTTTTACTCCTGTTCCGTAACGATTTATAGGCAGTAATGAAAAAGCGGAAAAGCATAGACTACATCATTCCATACATTATCCTGTGGCTGGCGATGAACATTCTGTTTCTGGACCGGTTTCCGTTTATGCACTCGGATGAATCGTGGCTGAGCGGGCTTTCCCGCGCCATGATGACGCAGGGACCGGACGTTACGGAACCGTTTTTTGATTTGCTGCCTCGCTATCCCCATGCCATCAAGCTGTTGTTTCATACGTTGCAGATGGGGTTTATCGCCGTGTTCGGGTACGGATTGTTCTCGGTGCGGCTTATTTCGCTTCTGTTTGGCGCGGGCACGCTGTTTGTGTTTTATAAACTTGCGCTGCTGCTTACCGGAAAAAAGAAGAGCGCATTCGCTGTTACGGTATTGCTGTCGATCGATGTGCAGTTTCTGTACGCCTCGCATATGGCAAGGCAGGATATCGTAATCGCATTCGGGATCTTAGCCGTACTGTATTATGTTCTGAACAATATTTCTGCATGGCGACCGAAGAATGATATCGTGATGGGCGCTATGCTCGGCATTTTAGTGGGGGTACATCCCAACAGCCTGATTGCCGCGCTGTGCGCGGGTGCGCTGTATCTATACTTTATTGCGGAAAAGAAGATACGCCTGCGGAATCTGCTGCTGCTCGCTGGCGTAACGGCAATGGGGGCCGCGCTCTTTGTGGGTGTTAGCCTGTCGTTTGACCCCGGTTTCTTTTCGCACTATGCGCGGTATGGGAGCGAGCTTGGCGTGGCGCTTTCTCTGCCCGAAAAGCTGGCGGGGCTTCCGGCGTATTACGCTAAGCTGTTCCTGCGCGTTGGAAGTACGTACTATTTGCCGCCCATACAATTGCAGCTCGTCCTGTTCGGCATATGCGTGGCGGCTGCGGCTTTATGCGCGTTTTTCAGGCGGGATATTCTTCGCCTTCTGCTGCCTGTCGTTGCGCTCAACGTTGGTTTGGTTATAATCGGCCGCTATTCGCAGCCGGGCATTATACTGTTGTTCCCGTTGTGTTATCTGCTTGCATATTATCTCATCAGCCTCGCGCCGTGGCGGGGCAAATTGATTCCTGCGGCGCTATATGGCAGCGCTGTGCTCCTTGTGACCGTGCTTGCCGTAACCCCCTGCCTGAATTCCGGTTATGAGGAGTATCTGGGCAATATCCGTTCGCTGGTTCCGAAAGATGCGCGAACGCTTGCCAATTTGAACGTCGAATATGCGTTTGATAACGGCGCGCTGA
>JAEWWD010000265.1 GCA_023396535.1 Bacillota bacterium | reverse complement strand
TCGCTTTTACGCGTGCAGTATAAGATTCCGCTGCATTTGCTGCTGTTGGGCTTTTATCTGCTGCTGTTCGCGCTTGCCCTCTTCGCGCCGCCGGAAATGCTGGCGGTGGCGTTCGATTCGGGCGGCGTTACGACGGGGCCGGTCACAGTGCCGTTCATTATGGCGCTGGGTATAGGCATGGCGTCTCTCAGGCCGGATAAGACCTCGCGGGAGGCCAGCTTCGGCCTTATCGCGCTGTGCAGCATAGGCCCCGTGCTGGCCGTATTGATACTGAGCATACTCTATAAGCCCTCCACGGCGGATTACAGCTTTGGCCTGATACCCGACGTGCGGACCACCACTGATATGGCGGCGCAGTTCGCACTGGGGCTGCCCGAGTATATCAAAGAGGTCGCCCTCGCAGTGCTGCCTGTCGCGCTGCTGTTCGCCGTTTATCAGGTTTTTACGCGCAGGTTCCGCAGGAAAAAACTCACGCAGGTCGTGATAGGATTTTTATATGCCTATGTAGGCTTGGTACTGTTTTTAACGGGCGTGAACGTGGGATTCCTGCCGGTAGGGCATTACCTGGGGACGCTGCTGGCAGGAGGAAATCATCCGTGGCTGCTCGTACCGCTCGGCATGCTGATGGGATATTTTATCGTGGAGGCGGAGCCCGCCGTACACGTACTCAAAAGAGAGGTGGAGGAATTCTCCAACGGCGCCATTTCGCAGCGGGCGCTGCAAAAAGGCCTTTCGGTGGGCGTGGCGCTTTCTGTCGGCGCGGCTATGGCGCGCGTGCTGACCGGCATACCCCTGTTCTGGTTTCTCGCGCCGGGTTATGCGGCGGCGCTGGCGCTTTCTTTCTTCGTACCCCGCGTATTCACGGCCATCGCGTTCGACGCGGGCGGGGTTGCCACCGGACCCATGACGGCGGCGTTTTTGCTGCCGCTCGCCATAGGCGCGACGGAGGCGACAGGGGGGGATATACTGCGCGACGCCTTTGGCCTGGTGGCGCTGGTCGCCATGGCGCCGCTCATCACCATACAGGTGCTGGGCCTGCGCGCGAAACGTTCAAAGCCGCGCGTCTGCGCGGGGCTGCCGCAGGATCGGCTTGCGGAGCTGGCCGTGACTATGGTCTATTACGGGGAGGTGGAGCAGGATGCCTGAGAGCATGGCGGCGCTTGTAACCATCGTGGACCGTGAAAAAGGCGAGGAGGTCGCGGAATTTTGCCTTGAAAACGGAGTAAACTACAATTTCCTGACATTGGCGCGCGGTACCGTCCATTCGGAGTTGATGACTCTGCTGGGTCTTGGGGAGATCGATAAGGATATGATACTGAGCGTGCTGCCCCGCGCCGCCGTAAAAACGCATCTCGCGGGGCTTTCCGGGCTGCTCAAGCTCAAACGTCCGGGCGCGGGCGTGGCGTTTTCCATGCCGCTGCTCGCGCTCAACGCGCTGGTGGCGCAGTGCATCCTCGTCTCGCTGCCGCAGGAACCGGAGGAGGAGCCTACGGAAAAGACGGATAGGAATGTGGAAGCGAAGGCTGGGGGGAAAACGGACGCGGAGCAGGCCGTCAATCCGGCGCCAGCACCCGAGGTAAAAAAGGATGGGAAGAGAATGGCTACGAAATTCAGCCTGATACTGGTTATCGCGGAAAGCGGGTATTCCGACCAGGTCATGGAGGCGGCGAAATCCGCGGGGGCCACGGGTGGCACGCTGCTGCACGCGCGCGGCGTGGGCCGCGAGGAGGACGAGACGATCGCCGGCGCACCGCTGCAGACGGAAAAGGAAATCGTACTGATTCTGGCCGGCCGGCATAACCAGCGTGGGATTATGGACGCCGTCAATAAAAGCTGCGGGCTGTTGACCGAAGCGAAGGGTATCGTGCTGGCGCTTCCGGTGGAGGAGATAGCGGGTATAGGCTAGCGGCTTACGCCTTTCGCGAAAATGGACTGCGTCCTTTCTCGAGATCAAAATGCGGCTGTGCCGCATTTTAAGTTTTCACACGGCCGCCTAAAAACGCTGCGGCGTTTTCCGGGCGGCGGCCGTGCAAGGTGTAAAAACCGGCGCGCATGTCGCCGGTTTTTGCGGATTATATGGAATTTATCATCGGAAGTTTGGGAGCGGGGCGGCGTAGCTCCCCGCTGCATTTTTAAAATGGACAATCAGGCGGGGCGCTTCGTCGCCCCGCCCGGTGTGCTATCGATGCGTATGATATAGAAATAAGTCAAAACCGGCGGCGTGTACGCCGGTTTTGACACCTTGCCCGATACGGTACGCGACAAAAGCCGAAGGCTTTCGAGCGTGCCGTATCGGGAGAAAAACCCCGAAGGCCTCGCTGAAGGGCGCAGCCCTTTTCAGCGACCTATTGGAGTAGACACGCGCTGCCCGCGATGAGCTTGCATTCCTTTTTCACGCGGCTTGCTTCCGCGGAAAGAGAATATACGTCCGTAAACCGATTCGGATGCACGCCGACCCCCGCGATGGAAAGGGAGATCAGAGGAAACCGCTCTTCAATACCCTGGCGATTCCGGCTTCGGATATAGC
>JAEWWD010000188.1 GCA_023396535.1 Bacillota bacterium | reverse complement strand
GGGCAGTGCATCCTTAAACCATTTTTTATAGAATTCGTTGCGGCTGAGCTTTTCTATCAAAGCCTTCAAACCGTTCACCTCCCGAAACTATATTCCCGTTCAACCTCAGCAGAGCTTTTCAATGATGCATTCCCATTCGCCGTCGTCAACTTCTTCGATTTCCGCGTTATGGCCGGCCTTACGGGCCCATTCGGGAACGTTTTTCATAGCGCAGCTATGGTCGAGCTTAACGATGAGCACATCGCCAACAGAGAGGGGCTCCAGTGCTTTCTGGGTTTTGATAAGGGGAACGGGGCAGGCTTCTCCCAGGCAATCCAATACGACTTCTTTACTCATGATACTTTCCTCCTGCTTTCATAGAAATAACAAATGTTTGTTTTATTTTCCTTATTTTGGTTATACGGTTCCTGACCACACTTCAAATATCTGAAGAATGACCCGAATGCACCATTTTGATTGTGAAAACACGTTTACGAAAACGCGATGTTTCAGCCAAGCACGCCTTTATGCTTCAGCTTGCTTTTTGCGGTTTTCCCACTTATGGGCGAAGTAGTACACGACGGCGATGATGAGGAGATTGCACAGAAGACCGCCCAGCCACCCGAGATAATCGGGCAGGAATATCCTCGGCGCGGAAACGATGAAGTTCCTTTCCCACCAACCGTACTGGAACGCGCCGAACAGCGAGCCGGCGATGAAGAAAAAGAGCGATATGATCTGCATCAGGAAGCCCTCTCCCACGCGCATGAGCGTCCCGGAAGCGCAGCCGCCCGCTATGACCATGCCTATACCGAACAGGAACGCGCCCACCGCCGTCGCAAGGCTGACGGGAGCCACATAGCTCTGCCCGGGAATGGGAAGCCCGTTCGTAAAGTAACCGTATTTGATGGCGGTAAACGCGATGCTTGTAACGGCAAACGCAATCAAAACAGCCCTCGTTACGGTGGTGCTGCCCGTCAGATACGGGTCGCGCATGGAGGCTGTAAAGCAGAACCGGCTCCGCTGGAGTATGAACCCGAACGCGATGCCCGTCAGCCAGTAAAGCGGCAGCTTCTCACCAACGGAGGAAAGCCAAACACCCACGGCGATAATGACGAGAAGCAGCGCGAACGCAAATGGAATTTGGCTCTTTTTCTTTTTCCTGCCCGCTTGCGCCCTGCTGCTGCGTGCCGCCGAGGCAGTGATTTCTTCAGCCACTCCTACACATCCTTTCTAACTAAAAAATTAACAAGCTTGCTTGGTTAATATTATCACAAATGCGTTTTAGCCGATTCCGCGTTTTTCTTATGCTGCAACGGCTTTTCTAATGGCGGATTTATGATATACTAATTACAAAGCAGGTGAACGATGAATATTGAATCGTTAAAGTACTTTTATATCATAGCGAAGGAAGGCAGCATCAGCAACGTAGCGAAGAGCTGTCATATTTCGCAGTCCGCGTTAAGCCAGCAAATACAAAAATTGGAAAACGATTTATCCCGTCAGCTTCTCGTGCGCAGCAACAAGGGCGTTTCGCTCACGGATACCGGAAAAATCGTATTTCAGTTTGCTGGAAACATACTCCGTACCCACGACGAGATGATGCGCGCACTGGAGGATACGGAAAAGGGGCATGCGGTCATTAAAATTGAGGCGTGCACCTCCGTGGCGGATTATGCCCTGCCCTGCACGCTCATCAAGGCCAATTTCACCTATCCGCACCACCACTACGAGCTTTCCTGCAACGTCGCCCCCGAAATTGTATCCCACGTGGCGAATAACATCTGCGATATCGGCTTCACCTGCGATGCCGAGCCCTTTACGCACCCGGAAATGGTATGCGAACGGGTGGGCAAAAACAGCATTGTATTGGTATCTCGAAACGACGACTGCTCTCCGGACGTGGTTACCGCCGAGAAGCTGCTCGATATGCCGCTAATCATGTTTACCGACCGCAACGACATCACCAACATGCTGATGAAAAACCTCGCCAAGCTCGGCTACGACAACGCCTGCCTCAACCGCAATCTCCGCGTGGAAAGCATTGAAAGCGCGAAAATGCTTGTCGCAAAGCGCTATGGCCTATGCTTTTTGCCGTATATCGCAATCAAAGAGGAGCTATACAAAAAGCAGTTCAAGGTAATCAACCTTTCCGAGTTCAATATGGATCTCGAAATCACCATGTTCTACAAAAAGGATTGCGCGCAGCATGTGCAGGATTTTGTGGCATGGTTTGCGCGCTACGGCTCCCAGAGTTTCTGCTGAACCTACAGCACTGTAAAATAGATTTCCCACACGCCGTTCATCACCTCATCGATTTCCAGGGTGACCGGCCTTTCATATTTGTGCGTTTTGACGGATTCCACCGTGCAGCTATGATCTGTCACCACCATGAATTCGTCGCCGGAGGAGGAGCTTTTCAGCTCCTTTTGTATTTTGAGTATGGGCACAGGGCAGATATCGCCAAAGCAGTCTAGTACCTTTCTTTCTTTTCCCATACCTTCTCTCCTCTTCCTGAAAACAAAGCCGGTTTCTACCTTAGCGGACAAAACGGCATTCTTATCCCATTCATACAACAACCGTCATCGCCAAAGCCGTCAGCAGCAATACCGCCAGGGAAATCCCCGCCGCCGCCATACCCTTTTTGAACATGAACCGTATATCCAGCCCGTATCCCACAGGGATCGCCCGTATGGAGGTGGGCAGCGCGAACGCGGCGTTGCACGCGGCGCTCGCGGCATACACGAAGGGGAGCGGGTCGAGCTTCAATCCTGACGCGACCCCGATGACGACGGGGATCAATACGGCCACCGCCGCCGTATTGCTCGACGTATTCGCGAGGAATATGCCAAGGGTAAGGAATAGTATTAGCAGCAACTGCGGGCTATGCAGTTGAAGCTTCTGCACCGCCTGCGCCACAGCGTCCGCAGCGCCGGTCGATAGTATGAGATTGCCCGCTGCCAGCCCGCCCGAAAACAACAGTATCAGCCCCCAGTTCATATGTTTGGAAGCAAGCTCCCACGAAACCAGCCGCCCCCCGTTCCCGCCCGGCAGGAAAAACGCCAATACACCCAGTATCAGGAACACAAAATAGGGTTTGAGCTCAGGTAAAATCCCCTCGTACAGCGGGCGCGCGAACGCAAGCAAAACCGAGAGTACGAACAGCACAAGCGAAATGATTTCCGAGCGGCTCATTTGCCCCAGCTTTTGATATTCTTCCTGAAAAAATGCCCGGCTCCCGCTCAAATGCGTCCGCTCCGTCCGGATAGATAGAAGGTAGACGCAGGTCCCGGCAAACAGAACGAGAAGATAGGGCAGCATCTTCAGCGTCCATGTGATGTACATATACTCCGTTCCCGTATAGGATTCGATGAACTTGATGGCGATCAGGTTCATAGCCCCGCCCAGGGGCGTACCGAAGCCTCCCAGCCCCGCGCCCCATACGATGGCGAGCTGCACAAGGTAGCCAGATTGCGAGCTCCCCTGCTCGTCCTCCCCCAGGCTAAAGCGTAACATCGAAGCCGCGATGGGGCACAGCGTCGCGGCCACAACTGCATTGGGCAAAAACGCGCTCATCAGCGTGGCCAGCGAAAGCCATATCACAACCTGCCGCTTGATCGAGGTGCCGATGAGCGTCAGCGCCCGAAGCGCCAGGCGTTTATCCAGTCCGCTGCCTATGAAGCACGCGATGATGATATGCGCGCCGATTAAAAGCACCGCGATCTCGCTGAAATAATCCTTCAGCACATCCGCCATGGGGGCCATCCGAAACAGCGCGTTGACCACAATGGGCAAGAGCGCGGTTACCGCGATATGCACCGGCCGGGTCACCCACCAAAACACCATCAGCGCGATCGTCCCTACCGCCAGGCGGGCTTCATAAGAAAAAAGCGAGCCCGGCAGCAGCAGCGCAAGTACAAAAAGCAATACGCCCGCCGCGATATTCATCCACAGCTTCTTTTGCTGATTCATCCATGCCCCCCAATTCATCACTTCATCTTCACCGCACGCAATCCCGTCAAATAGCCTGACTCATGCCTGACTTTCGGCGGGTACGGCGCGCTCCACCCAGCCTGTATGCTCCTTATACCAGCGAATCGTCGTCGCAAGCCCCTGAGCAAAGGGTACCTCGCGGGTCCACCCCAGCTCGTCGCGTATTTTTCCACAGTTTAGCGCGTAGCGCCTGTCGTGCCCGGGACGGTCCTCCATGTGGGAAATCAGCGTCTCGTTCCCGCCGAGCGCCCGCACGATTCGTTCTACGACCTCGATATTTTCCTTTTCCTCACCGCCGATGTTATATGTCTCGCCCGGTCTCCCCTGCGACAGCACAAGCGCCAGCGCGGCACAGTGGTCCCCAACATGCAGCCATTCGCGCTTCTGCTTTCCGTCGCCGTATACGGGGATGGGCATGGAAGCAAGGCATCTGGTTACGGTCAAGGGGATCAGTTTCTCGGGGAACTGATTGGGTCCGTAATTGTTGCAGCAGCGCGTAATCATAACGGGAAGCCCATAGGTTTCGCGGTACGCGCGAACAAGAAGATCCGCCCCCGCCTTGGAAGCGGCGTAGGGGTTGCGCGGCAGAAGAGGCGCGTCCTCCGAAAAGCCCTCCCCTTCCACCGATTCGCCGTATACCTCGTCCGTGGATATCTGTAAAAAACGCACGCCTTCCTTGTATCGCTTACCGCCGGAATCCAATGGAAGGCTCCAGCTTCGCATAGCGGCCTCCAGCAACGTCTGCGCGCCCAAAACGTTGGTTTCAAAAAACGTCCGCGGATCCTGTATGCTGCGGTCCACATGCGTTTGCGCCGCAAAGTTGACTACCCAATCCGCGGAATATTGGGAAAATACTTTTTCTACGTCCGTCCTTTCCCGGATATCCCCTTGGATAAAACGATAGGACGGATTCCTCTCAACATCCCGGAGGTTCTCAGGATTACCGGCATAGGCGAGCGCATCCAGATTGATTACGGCGAAATCTGCGCGCGAATTCAGCAGCAGCCTGATAAAATGGCTCCCGATAAATCCCGCCCCCCCGGTTACAAGAACCGTTTTCAAATTCTAACCTCCCGTAGGGTAATCCGTACAAATGTGCACATATCATCGCCAAAAAAATTAAACTTGTCATAATCCTATCATACTGCACGCACATTTTGGAAGCACCACTATCCTGTCAAAACATGTATTACACATAGGTGGTGTCATAAACAGCGCCCGCCGTCCCGCTTTTCAGCGATTCGCCGGGCGCCCCAGGGGGATATAATTTTTTTATATCATGGTAATCAATCAGTGTAGGCGGTCCAACTGCCCCTTCAGATCCGCGATAATATCGTTTGCATCCTCCAGCCCGACGGAAAGCCGCAGCAGGCTTTCGGAAATATGCGCTTCCTTGAGTTCTTCCGCGCTGTGCGTCGAATGCGTCATGGAGGCGGGATGCTCGATCAATGTATCCGCATCGCCCAGGGATACGGCCAGATAGCACAATTCAAGGCCGTTGATGAACCGCTCGGCGTCCTCCCGCGACGCGTTCAGTTCAAACGCTATCATAGCGCCGGGCAGCTTCATCTGTCTCTGTGCGACGGCATAATTGGGGTGATCCTTCAGGCCCGGATAATATACCGTTTTCACCTTGCCGTGCGAATTAAGGAATTCGGCGATCCGCATGGCGTTATGGCAGTGACGCTCCATTCGCATATCCAGTGTCTTCAATCCGCGCTCTACAAGATATGCGTCAAACGGACTCATAACGGCGCCCGTCATGTATTTCAGGCCCGTAACGGTACATTCGTCGACAAACGCTTTTGTCGCGCATAAGAAGCCGCAAACGACATCGCCGTGGCCGTTGAGGTATTTCGTGCCGGAATGCACCACCATATCCACGCCCAAATCGATGGGGCGCTGTAAATACGGCGTGGCAAACGTATTATCCACCACCACGTAGCAATCCTTGTTTATGGCATGTGCGATAGACGCGACCTGCTCGATATCGATTATTTTGATATTGGGATTGGCGGGCGTTTCAAAATAAACGAAGCGCGTATCCGGCCGGACGGCATTTTTTAACGCTTCCGTATCCGTGAAATCGACAAACGTAGTGTGGATGCCAAGGCGCGGCAGCCTGTGCGCGAGAAGCGCATAGGTGCAGCCATACAGCGTATTGTCCGCCACGATATGATCGCCCGTTTGCAGCACAGTGAAGAACATGCTGTTGATTGCGCCCATTCCCGAAGAAAAGACCATGCCCGCTTCCGCGTGCTCAAGCAAAGCGACCCTTGCGGCGGCCTGCGCCTGATTGGGGTTGCCGACGCGGGTATAGATATAGCCGCCTTCCTCCCCGGCAAAACGGGCCGCGCCCTGCGCGGCGTCTTCAAACAAAAACGTACTGGTCTGAAATATCGGCGTTATCAGCGGATGATATCCCGGTAGGAGCGGCCTGCCGCCGCGAATTTGCTGTGTGGAAAATCCGGCGTTTGTAACATCATAGTCTCTCATTGCTTGCATTCTCCTCGGTGATAAATTGTTTCCGCCGTTACGTTATGTTTTTCATCATACGGCGATTATGGTACTATGAAAGCAGCCATCACGGCTATTCGATGCCGATCCGGCATTCGTACTCGGAGGACACATGGACTCGCACGCCCAATGCATAAAAGAGGCCGAGGCAATGCTCCGGCTGCATCCCGTTCAAAACGCGTATCCGCTGCTCCGCATTTCCCAGGGCATGGTCGCGGAATGCGAAGTCATGGACGGAGCGGTTCGCCTGCTTGACGCGCAGAATGGGAAATACATGTATGCCGCCGATTCGTTTTGCGCGCTGCGCGCGCTGTATGAGCGGGTAAGCGCGCGAAGCGGCCCGCACATATCCCTTGTGACCGACGCGCGTTTTTTACGGGAAATCCCCTCGCTGGGACAGTCAATACGGGTCAACGCGTTCCATCAATTGCTCGCTACAACGCACCTTCAGCCTGAAGATTTGCCCGGCGTCACGTTTACAGGCATTGCGGAAGCTTCGGCCGACTGGATACTTTCGGTATATCAGCACCCCGAGCTTTCACGTGCATTCATATTGGAGCGTATGAAGGGCCCCAACGTACTCGCACTGCATCATGATATCCCCGTAGGTTTTATCATGAGCCATTGCGACGCGGAACTGGGCCCCGCATACGTTTCCCCCGATTTTCGCGGCAGCGGGCTTGCAACGCAGTTGTTCGCGCATATCATGCGGCAGTTCTTAGCGCAGGGCATTCGCCCCGTCATGTTCGTAACGCAGGCAAACACCCGCTCGCTGCGCTGGCTGGAGCGTATCGGCTGTAACCGTACGGATGAAAACGCGCTCTGGTTCTGGCGTGATGAAAATAATGCCTAACCGATAATGACAGGCTCGGCAACCTGCAGGGCGTGGTGGTAGATTTTCGCGGCGTCCTCCACATATTCGGCCCGAATATAGGATTGCGCCAGATTGCCGCCCACCGCGACCACGCCGTGGTTCGCGAGCAGGCAGGCGTTTCTGCCCTTTTTCAATTCCTCGATTGCCGAAAGGCCCAGCTCACGGCTTCCGGGCTTCTCCATTCGCGCGCAATATACCTCGCCGCCAAGGAATGGCATCATTTCAATGAGAATCAAAGGAATGGCCTGCCGGACGACCGCAAACGACGTAGCATACGGGGAATGCGTATGGAATACGGAGTTGACTTCAGCGCACTGCTCGTATATCAC
>JAEWWD010000159.1 GCA_023396535.1 Bacillota bacterium | reverse complement strand
GGCCAATACCGTATGGGCATGTGGGTGCGCGACAGCACTGCAGGCGTCGGGACGTTATCATTTTATGATCCGGCGTCTCACTGGTACGCGGCACTCGGCCATGCCATTACGGATGTCGACACGCGCTCCAACCTCACTGTCCGCGACGGCGAAATCGTGCAATCAAGCATTGTGGATATCGTGCAGGGCGCTCAGGGCGAGCCGGGGGAGCTGCGCGGTACGTTCGGCGTAGGAAGCCTGCCCCTTGGTACGATAGAAGTGAACAGCCAGTATGGTATTTATGGAAAGATGTACCAGGTATACCGTAATCCCCTGTTTCCCGAAGGCGTTCCCATGGCTTATCCGGAGGAAGTTCATGTGGGCCCCGCAAAGCTGCTGACTACGCTCAATGATGAAGGCGTAAAGGCATATGACTGCGAGATCATAAAGGTCAATCCTCAAAACAGTCCGGCTCAGAAGGGCATGGTCGTACAGATCACGGACCCTTCCCTGCTTAAGGCCACCGGGGGCATTGTACAGGGTATGAGCGGCAGCCCGCTGATACAGGATGGCAAACTCATAGGCGTTGTCACCCATGTCTTTATAAACGATCCTACAAAAGGATACTGTATGTATGCATTGTGGATGCAACAGCAGATAGCATAGTTGCCAATCATCTGCTATTATATTAGCAGGGATTGGAGGGATGTCCGTTTGTTAACTCTTCTGATTGCGGACGCAAGCAGCAGTACTTGTGATGAAATCGAATCCTTTTGCGATCATTATGCGAATTTACGCCTTCTGCCCAGCGCGCATAACGGAAAAGAAGCCCTGCTTAGGCTTGAAGCAGACCAGGTTGACGTCTTGTTGATGGATATTGTTATGCCAGTTCTGGACGGGCTGAGCGTACTCAATCAAATACAGTTTATGGAACCTGGGAAACGCCCTGCTGTGTTTATCCATACGGCTTTTCTTGATAACAGGCTTCTGCAGGAATTGCAAAAGCTCAACGTCGTTTATTGCTTCGTGAAGCCTATGGGTCCGGAGTATTTGGTACCGCGTATACTGCAGCTGATGCGTGCACGCGATCAGGGAGCCCCGTCTCCAATTGAAAAGGACGACCTGTCTCTCTCGCATTGCAGCAGCGATGAAATCAACACCGAAATCACCCGGCAGATTCGGGCGGTCGGCGTTCCTGCGCATCTTCGGGGATATCATTATTTGCGCAGCGCAATACTCTATACCGTTGAAGCGAAAGATCCTTCGACGGTTGCCGTTACAAAGGATATTTATCCGTATATTTCGAAACAGTTCAATACGCGGCCGCCCCTTGTTGAGCGCGCGATACGCAACGCTATTGAGGTAGCCTGGACAAGAGGAAATACCAGAGTGCTGCATCAGTATTTTGGATATACGATAGATGATTTTAAGGGGAAGCCGACCAACGCGGAATTCATTGCCATGATCGCGGACCGAGTGCGCATGGCCGTTTCGACCTAAGCACGCAAACGGGGATGCCGGCGCATCCCCGTTTTATATCGTTATTGCTGCACGCTCTCTTGCTTCTTCTTCCGGTAGTCGTCAATAGCGGCTTTTACGGCTTCTTCCGCCAATACGGAGCAATGTATCTTCTGCGGCGGAAGGCCTTCCAGAGCCTCAACAACCGCTGCATTGGTAAGCTTGAGCGCCTCGTCCACCGTCTTCCCTTTGATCATTTCGGTCGCCATGGAAGAAGTCGCGATAGCCGCGCCGCAGCCGAACGTCTTGAATTTCACATCCTCAATGACATCCTGGTCATTTACTTTTATAAACATCTGCATGATATCGCCGCATTTCGCATTGCCCACCATGCCCGTGCCGCTGGCATCGGATATCTCGCCCACATTGCGGGGATTTTGAAAATGATCCAAAACTCTTTCCGTATACATAATAGCCACCTCTATGCCTTATAGTATTTAGTGCTTGGGATATAAGGGAGACATATCGCGCAGCCGCTGCACAACCTTAGGCAGCACGTCCAGCACATACGTTATGTCTTCCTCAGTCGTATCGTCGGATAGCGTCAGTCGCAGCGAACCATGGGCTATCTCATGCGGCAAGCCCATCGCAAGCAGCACATGGGACGGATCCAGCGAACCGGACGTACAGGCTGACCCGCTGGAGGCGGCTATGCCATTGAGATCCAGCAGCAGCAGCATCCCCTCTCCCTCTATATAGCGAATGCTGAAGTTGACATTGTTGGACAGACGCTCGGTTGGATGCCCATTGAGCTTTACTTCGGGAATACTTGCGGAAATACCATCCATGAGCAAATCGCGCAGCTTTGTCATGTGGGCGTTGTTGCGTTCAATATTTGTAACCGCAAGCTCTATTGCCGCGCCCAGGCCAACGATGCCCGGCACATTTTCTGTACCTGCGCGCCTGCTTTTTTCCTGCCCGCCGCCATAAATGAAGGATGGCAGCCGTAAGCCTTTGCGTACGTACAGCGCGCCCACGCCTTTGGGGCCGTGGAACTTATGAGCGGACAGCGACAGAAAATCGATATTCATGGCGTGCACGTCGATGGGTACATGGCCTACGGCTTGTACAGCATCCGTATGAAAGAGTACCCCGCGCTCTCGGCACAGCGCGCCTATTTCGGCAATGGGCATGATGGTACCCACTTCGTTGTTCGCGAACATAATGCTGACCAATATGGTATCCGGACGTATGGCTTCCGCAACCTGCTGTGCCGTTACGCGCCCGAACTCGTCGACCGGAAGATACGTGATCTCATACCCAAGTTCTTTCTTGAGCGCTTCGGCGGTATGCAATATCGCGTGATGCTCTATTGCTGTGGTAATGATATGCTTGCCCTTCTGAGCATAACGCAGAGCAACTCCGCGAAGTACGGTATTATCGCCCTCGGTGCCGCCGCCGTTGAATATGATCTCGTCGGGCGTTGCGTTGAGCGCAACGGCAACTTGTGTGCGCGCTTTGTCCAGCCCGGCGCGCGCTTCACGCGCAAAGCCGTGAAGGCTGGACGGATTGCCAAAGTACTCCGTAAAATATGGCAGCATTGCCTGTACTACTTCCGGTTTAACAGCCGTTGTGGCCGCATTGTCAAGATATACCCGTCTCATCATGTAATCGCCTCTTTTGCTGAATGTAATCGTCCGCCATGTCCTTGATTGTCGTTTCTTCCAGTACCGCATTGATGCGGTTTTGCAGCTTCAACCACAAAGGGCGCGCGGAGCATGTGCAGGCTTGCTCGCAGCCAAACGCTTCGTATCCCACGCAATCCACTACTGTCGTACTGCCTTCCAGCGCGCGTAAAACCTCGCCTACCGTAATAGCATCCGGCTCCCGGGAAAGGGAATACCCGCCTTGTACGCCGCGCACGGATTGAACCAGGCCTGCTTTTTTAAGCGCGGCGATCAGTTGTTCCAGATACGCCAGCGAAATACCCTGCAAAGCGGCGAGCGTCGCAACGCTGACCGGGCCGTTTCCGTATTCTACGGCCAGATCCACCATCGCTTTGATACCATAACGTCCGCGCGTGGACAGCTTCACAGCCCGTCATCCTTTCTATATCCGACTTGTTTAGTCGGATTTGATTTCCGTACTCACTGTAGCATAGTATGTGCATGATGTCAATTATAAAGTTTACTTAATAGCTAGGAATTTGCACATTTATCGCATCCTCTGCATAGCACATGAAAAAAGCCCCGGAAAACCGGGGCTTCAGGCCATCGGCAAAGTCCTGAGGACTTTGCCGATGGGTTTTCTGTGGGTTAAAATGCCGCTCATGGCGGCATTTTCTCCACCAATTTGACGCACATGTCGTCAAATTGGATTAAATGTGGGGGTATGCTACTCCCCCACACCCCCAAGGGAGGGGTTATCGATACCCAGAAGCCCCGGGAAACCGGGGCTTGCTTAATTCTGATACTATTTATTCATACAGCGGGAAACGCTTGCACAGCGTAAGCACTTCCTGCATAACGGCGGGAACGGCTTCCTCCCCGCCATCGATAATGCGGGCGATAAGCGAGCCGATCTGCTGCATTTCCGCCTGTTTCAAACCACGCGAGGTAACAGCCGCTACGCCGATGCGAATGCCGCTCGTCACGAAGGGACTCTGCGTCTCAAACGGAATGGTGTTCTTGTTGACGGTAATGTGGGCCATATCCAGAAGCTTCTCCACTTCTTTGCCGGTGCGGCCCTTGGGGGTGAGATCCACCAGCATCATGTGGTTGTCCGTACCGCCGGAGACCAGCCGTACGCCGGAATTTATCAGCGACTTACCCAACGCTTTTGCGTTGTCGATCACCTGCTGCTGATAAACCTTAAAGGAAGGCTGCAACGCCTCCTGGAAACAAACCGCTTTGGAGGCGATGGTATGCATCAGCGGGCCGCCTTGCGTGCCGGGGAAAATGCCCTTGTCGATATCCTTGGCGAACTGTTCGCGGCAAAGTATGAGGCCGCCGCGCGGTCCGCGCAATGTTTTGTGCGTAGTGGAAGTTACGATGTCCGCATAAGGCACGGGGTTCATATGCATGCCCGCTGCGACAAGGCCGGCGATATGCGCCATATCCACCATGAAATATGCGTTTACGGATTTCGCGATCTCGCTCAGACGCTTAAAATCGATGGCGCGCGGATACGCGCTTGCGCCAGCGACGATCATTTTGGGATTATGTTCCCGCGCCAGGCGCTCAACCTCATCATAATCGATTTGTTCAGTCTCTTTGCTGACGCCGTAGGGTATGAAATTGAAGTATTTTCCGCTCATGTTGACAGGGCTGCCATGCGTAAGGTGCCCGCCATGCGATAGATTCATGCCCAACACCGTATCGCCTGGGCTCAGGAGTGCGTAATACACTGCTAGATTGGCCTGTGCGCCGGAATGCGGCTGCACGTTGGCGTGTTCCGCCCCAAACAACTCTTTCGCGCGGTCGCGTGCGAGATTTTCTACGATATCCACGCACTGGCAGCCGCCATAATAACGTTTCCCCGGATACCCTTCCGCGTACTTATTCGTTAAGTGGCTCCCTAATGCTGCCATGACGGCTTCCGATACGAAGTTCTCTGAGGCGATCAGTTCGAGATGGTCGCGCTGACGGGCAAGCTCAAGCTCCATTGCTTCGGCGATTGCCGGGTCAGTCGCACGGATGAGATCGAATTGAATCATGAGATGTGTACGCTCCTCCCAAAGTATTATCGCCATTATAATATGAATGCACGCCGTATTCAACACGCGTCAATCTGCTATCATAAATGCGAATAGGACCAATCCTTGTTATTCCTAAAGTTATTTATGCCCAAACATCGTAAATCTACGTTTGTGCTCATAAAATGCTCAATCGTGGCTAGAATCACGCCTCGTCCTGCAGCAAATACAAGACGAGGCGGATGTTCGCAATATAAATGATTCGGACATCTCATGAATTTTAGTTATGCCTGCAAATCATTTTTTCGATTTTTTAGCTTCTGCAGCATTTCCCGTGCGGTTGCAAGCTTCTGTCGCTCTTCCTCTACCACGCGTTCAGGCGCCTTCCCAACAAAACCGGGATTATTCAGCTTGCCTTCCGCGCGTGCGATCTCACCTTCGATGCGTTCTATCTCCTTCTCTACCCTTTCCAGCTCCTTCTGGATATCGACAAGCTGTTCGAGCGGAATAAAGGCTTCCACTGCGGAACAAACAACGGAAACGGCGTTCTGTGGAATTCCCGTTTTATCTGCTTGGACGGTGACATCATCAATACCGGCCAAACGGCTCATATAGATGGCGGATTCTTGGAACACACGCCCCATACCGGCTTTGGCAATGAGTATTGCGCCTATCCGCTTGGCGGGGGGCACGTTCATCTGCGCGCGGAGGTTGCGGATGGAGCGGATGAGCTCCATGACAGCTTCCATATCCGCCGCTTCCTTATCAAACCGGAATACGTCTTCCGCCTTTGGCCAGGCGGATAGCATGACGGTATCCGGCGCATCGGGCAGGTGCGTATACAGCTCCTCCGTTATGAAGGGCATGAAGGGGTGCAGTAGTTTCATGGAATCCCCAAGCGTCTTGATGAGTACGCCGCGCACATGCGCTTTTGCGGGTTCATCGTCGCCATACAAACGCGGCTTTGCCATTTCGATATACCAGTCGCAGAATTCCGACCAGATGAAGTCGTATATCTTCTGTGCGGCAAGTCCGAGTTCAAACGCATCTAGATTATTCGTTACTTCTGCGATCACGGTATTCAGCCGGTGCAATATCCACTTGTCTGCGGAGTCCAGCAGCGCAGTGTCCATACGGCCCGGTGCGCCGTCCACATTCATGAGCACGAAGCGGGCGGCATTGTATACCTTGTTGCAGAAATTGCGGGCGGCCTCCACCTTTTCCCAATAAAATCGCATATCGCTGCCCGCCGCGTTACCCGTCAGCAGGCTGAAACGCAGGGAATCCGCGCCGTACTTTTCGATAACCTCCAGCGGATCGATGCCGTTCCCCAGGGATTTGGACATTTTACGTCCCTGGCTGTCCCGCACAATGCCGTGCACATAAACGGTATCAAACGGCTTCTCCTTCATGACTTCCAGGCCGAACACGATCATACGGGCAACCCAGAAGAATATGATGTCGTATCCCGTGACCAGAGTGGACGTAGGATAGAAATACTTCAGTTCCTCCGTCTGATCGGGGTAGCCCAACGTTGAGAACGGCCACATGCCGCTGCTGAACCAGGTATCCAGCACATCCTCATCCTGATGCAGCGATGTGCTTGTGCACTTGGGGCAACGTTCCGGCGCTGTCTCCTGCACGATGGTTTCGCCGCACGCGTCGCAGTAATACGCGGGAATGCGGTGGCCCCACCAAAGCTGGCGGGATATGCACCAGTCGCGGATGTTTTCCATCCAGTTGTAGTACGTCTTGTCAAAACGCTCGGGCACGAAGCGGACTTCGCCACTGCGAACAGCCTCTATAGCGGGCTTGGCCAACGGCTTCATATCCACGAACCACTGCTTGCTCACCAGCGGTTCCACCGTCGTATGGCAGCGATAACAGGTTCCTACGTTGTGGGAATACGGCTCTACCTTGACCAGAGCGCCCGCCGTTTCCAAATCCGCCACGAACTTCTTGCGGCATTCGAGCAGTTTCAGGCCCGCGTATGCGCCGCCCAAGTCGTTGATAAAACCGTCGTCCGTGAACACGCGCATGACGGGCACGCCCGTTCGCAGGCTGACCTCGAAATCGTTCGGATCGTGGGCGGGCGTTATCTTCACAGCGCCGGTACCAAAATCCATTTCGACGTATTCGTCTGCCACAATGGGAATTTCACGGCCGATCACAGGGATGACCACCGTTTTGCCCACAATGGCCTTATATCGCTCGTCGTCCGGATGTACGGCAATCGCGGTATCGCCCAGTATGGTCTCGGGGCGGGTCGTCGCGACCGTGATGGAATAGGACTTATCCGGCGCGTCGTAACGCACATGCCAGAGATGGCTGTCCTGCTCCTCATATTCCACCTCGGCGTCGGAGAGTGCCGTTTTGCAATCCGGGCACCAGTTGATGATGCGGTCGCCGCGGTAAATAAGCCCTTTGTTGTACAACTCGACGAAGACTTTTGTAACAGCGCGATTGCAGCCTTCATCCATCGTGAAGCGTTCGCGCGGCCAGTCGCAGGAGGAGCCGAGCTTTTTGAGCTGCTTCACGATACGGCCGCCAAATACGCGCCGCCATTCCCATGCGCGCTCTAAAAAGCGTTCGCGGCCGATATCCTGCTTCTGCAGGCCTTCCTTAGCCATCTGCTCCACGATTTTGACCTCGGTCGCTATGGAAGCATGGTCCGTGCCGGGAAGCCACAGCGTTTCAAACCCGCTCATACGTTTGTAGCGGATCAAAACGTCCTGTAGGGTGTTGTCCAGCGCGTGGCCCATATGCAACTGGCCTGTAATGTTCGGGGGCGGTATGACGATGCAGTAAGGCTTTTTATCCGGGTTGGGCGCGGCGTGAAAATATCCGCTTTGTTCCCAATGATCGTACAAACGCTGTTCCACAGCGCTATGGTCGTACGTCTTATTCATATCCATGATTAGCTTCCTCCTGCCACATGCAAAATAAAGGCGCTTCTCGTCTCAAAGGACGAGAAGCGCTCGCGGTACCACCTTTGTTGAATACGGCAAACCAAACCGTATCCCACCTCCGCGCCATATCGCTGCGCGTGCGTGGGGGCTATATTTCACCCCGCAATGCTCCGAAGCTACCTTCCGTTCCCCTTCTGCCGGCGTCCCTTTCAGCCGCGAAGACGCCTCTCTGCTGCCCGGTTTGAACGTACTCCTCTTCCTCATCACATATATTCGACTGCAATAAAGTATACCCCGATCAAAAAGCTCCTGTCAAGAGAATCCGCCCTTCCAGGAAGCCAATTTCAGACAGTATCCTGTAAAAACAGAGCCCGTTTTTGCATGTCCAATGCCGGTAGCTTTCCGATGTACGATGCGATATCCTTGGGCGCGGGAATACGTTCCACCCGCAGGTCCCGGCCCTGAAATACGCGCTTTGTCATAGCGCCCGCGCCATGCGCGAATATGCTGGCCGCTTCCTCCATCATATCGACATTGTATATGCAATCCTTGCCGGGAGCGGCATATCCAACGTTTTCAAGGTTGCCGCGCATGTATTTCTGGCGGTACATATAATACGGATGCATCTGCATCGCCGCCGCGCACTGTGCGCCCAACTCCACCATTCTCTCCGCATCCGCAGGCGCGGGGAGCGGGTATTCCTCCATTTTCAGCTTGAGCCGCGAAGATCGTTTCACGGCTAACGTATGTACCGTGAGGTTATCGGGCCGCAGTGCCGAGATGGCCTCCAGCGTTCGGCGCATATCGTCCGGCGTTTCCCCCGGCAGGCCGGCGATGACATCCATATTGATGCTGTCAAACCCAATGTCCCGTGCCATGTGGAACGCTTTAACGATTTCCTCCGGCGTGTGCGCGCGGCCTATGCGGCTTAACGTATCCGCCTGCATGGTCTGCGGATTGAGCGATATCCTCTGCACGCCCATTTTGCGCAAAGTTCTCAGCTTTTCTTCGTCCACGGTATCCGGTCTGCCCGCTTCCACCGTAAGTTCCCCGCCGCAGCCGCCATAGCAGCTTAGTGCATGGGCTATCAGACTTTCCAGCTGATCCGATGTAAGCACGGTGGGCGTCCCGCCGCCCACATACATGCTGCGTATACGGTAACCGCCCTCTTTTGCAATGGCGGCGCCTAACTCTATATCCCGGTACAGCGCGTCCAAGTATTCCGTTGGTATGCCGCGCCTGTCCACCACCTCGGACGCGAACGAACAGTACAGGCAGCGTGTTTTACAAAATGGGATTCCGATATAGACGTCCGCGTCCTTCGGCCCAATGCCGGCAAGTATATCCCGCTGCGCGCGCAGGATATCCGAAACAAGCGCGGCCTTTTCGGGCCGGACGTCGAAATCCTCCCGGAACATCCGTAACGCGGCGGTGCCCCCCATTTCGCCACACAGCTCGCGCAGCAATTTGGTGGGGCGAATGCCCGTCAGAGAACCCCACGGAAGGGAAACTTCCGGCTCCAGTTGCCGCATAACGCGAAAAACGGCAATTTTAAATGCGCGTTTTTCCTTGCGCTTGCGAATAAGCGCATTGTCGTCGGACGTATCGATTGACCATGAATAGGAAACCTCAGGGAATCCAGTCCTTTTACCGCGCGCCGATACCATGCGCCCGTCGTCCGTCAGCAGTGCTTCCACCGCGTATGGAGCCGCATCTTCCCACGAATCCGCCGGTGTTATTTCCTCCATGCCCAGATATGCCCGCAGTATTTCAGCAATATCCGCTGCGTAGCATGGCCTGTTGGTTATAAGGCTTACCATCCATGCCCCCGGTAATGGCGTATGAATGTATTTCGCTCCCGTTCAAACGCCAGCGTCGTGGTGCGCATATGCCCGGGGTACAGCGTATAATCCCCCGGAAGCTCAAACAGCTTATTCATGATGGAGCGATACAGCGCAATCTCATCCGCGCCGGGAAAATCCGCGCGCCCCGCGCCAAGGCGGAATATGGTATCGCCGGTGAAAATGACGCGATCATCCTCAAAAATGTAACAAACGCCGCCCGGCGTATGGCCTGGCGTGTGCAGTACGCGGATTGTCATGCCCGCCGCGGTGAGCACATCTCCATCCTGCAGCAGCAGATCGGCATGGGATGGCGGTACATGCAGTGCTTCCAGTACCGACAGGCTCTTTTCATCGTCATGAAGCATGTCCGCGTCCTGAGCATGAATGCAGATTTTCGCGCCGGTCATTTCCTGAAGTTCCGCTACGCCGAAAATATGGTCAAAATGCCCGTGCGTAAGCAGTATATGCGAACAGGACAGCCCCTTCTGCTGCAAATGGGTATAAATCGGCTGCGCCTGTGCAGCGTCAATCACGATGGCGGTATCACCGCCCTCCTGGTATAATACATAGCTGTTGACCTGCAGCGGCCCGCAAATAATCGTATCGATATTCATCAAAACATCCTCTTACTGTCAAGCAGTATCGTAACAGGTCCGTCGTTTATGAGCGATACCTCCATCATGGCCTGGAACTCCCCCGTTTCCACCGGCAACATATCCCGCAGCGTGGCGATCGCCTGCTCATACAGCGGTATCGCCGTTTCCGGACGCGCTGCCTTTGAAAAACTGGGCCGCCGCCCATGCCGTGCATCACCGTACAGCGTGAACTGGGAAACAAGCAGCACAGCGCCGCCCATATCCAGTACGGAACGGTTCATTTTGCCTTCCTCGTCCTCGAATATGCGAAGATTTGTTACTTTATCGCAAATGTATTTTACATCCTCCGCTGTATCAGGCTCTTCGATTCCCAAAAATACGAGCAGCCCGTGGCCGATGCTGCCCGTTACTCTTCCTTCCACTTCTACGCTTGCGCGTTTGACGCGCTGTACTACCGCGCGCATGCGGCATTCCCTCCTTATCTATCAGTTGCGCCGCATCAGTTGCTGGCGCGATATACCTCCGTTACGGTTTTGATTTTCCGGAGGTTCTTGATGATATTATTCAACTGCGAGGCGTTGCTGATATCAAACGAAAGCTGCACGTACACCATTCCGTTCCGGTCCGTTTTGGCATTGACCGTCTTGATGTTGATGTTCATGCTCAAAAGCACCTGTGAGATATCCATCAACACACCGGGGCGGTCCGTTGCAGCAAGGCTGATATTCGCCGTATAGCTGGATTTTTCATCCCCTGCCCATTCCACAGGGATGATGCGCCCTTCGTCATCGAGCAGTTCTTTGGCGTTGGGGCAGTCCCTGCGGTGTACGGATACGCCGCGCCCGCGCGTGATATATCCTATGATGTCGTCACCCGGTACGGGGCTGCAGCATTGCGCAAAGCGCACCATCATATTGGGTTCGCCGTGCACGATGACGCCGTGCGAGCTCATGGGCTTTTCTGGCGCGCGCTGCGGCATGCCGCCGTTTTCCTCAAGCTGTTTTATCCGCTGCGCAAGCTCTTCTTCCTTGGCTTCCTGCCGCTGCTTATCCATGAGCCGATGCAGGACCTGCCCTGTAGAAATACCGCCGTAGCCGATGGCGTTGTAAACGTCTTCCATACCGGCCATGTTGTATCGCTTAAGCATTTCCGAGTAGTATTCAGGTTTTGTCAGCAGAGAGAGCTGCTGACCATGCCGTTTTGCCGCGGCTTCGAGCATTTCACGGCCTTTTTGTATATTTTCCTCGCGATTGGCTTTTTTGAACCATTGCCTGATTTTGGACTTTGCCTGCTGGGTTTTTACAATGTGCAGCCAATCCCGGCTGGGACCCGGCTGGCTCGCGGACGTAATGATTTCCACCACGTCGTTTGTTTTGAGCTTGTAATCCAGCCGCACCATGCTACCGTTTACTTTTGCGTGCTGGCAGTGATGGCCAACATTGGTATGGATGCGGTAGGCAAAATCCAGCGGCGTGGAGCCGGTGGGAAGATCCAGTATCTCGCCGCGCGGAGTCAGCACAAACACGAAATCGCTGAAGAAATCTTTCATGATGCTGTCCACGAAATCGCGTGCGTTGTCCGCATCGTTGTCGTATTCCAGCGCCGAACGCAGCCAGGCCATCTTCCCGTCGAGATCGTCCTGCGCGCCCCTGCCTTCCTTGTACATCCAATGCGCCGCAATGCCGTATTCCGCCGTTCTGTGCATTTCCGCCGTCCGGATCTGCACCTCGAAAGGCATGCCGAGATGACCGAACAGCGTCGTGTGAAGCGAACGGTACATGTTGGTCTTGGGCATGGCGATATAATCCTTAAACCGCCCCGGCATGGGCTTCCAAAGGGAATGGATGATGCCCAGCGTCGCATAACAGTCGTTGACCGTCTGTACGATGATGCGTATGGCGATCAGGTCGTATATTTCCTCCAGCGGACGGCTCTGCTTGACCATCTTGCGGTAGATGCTGTACATATGTTTCGGTCGTCCGTTGATGTCCGCCTCAATGCCCGCCTTATTGAGCTGCTCACGGATTGTGACGATAGCGGTATTCAAAAGGCGCATGCGCTCCGCCTGCTGCGGCTCAATCGCGGCGCGCAACTGCTCGTATTCTTCAGGCATCATGTGCATGAAGGAAAGGTCTTCCAGCTCGCCCTTAATCGCGCCCATGCCGAAGCGATGCGCAAGCGGCGCGTAAACATCCAGCGTCTCTTTCGCTTTGCGCGCGCGCTTTGCCGGATCGCAGTATTCCAGTGTACGCATGTTGTGAAGGCGGTCGGCCAGTTTGATGATGACCACGCGCACATTATTCGCCATCGCGAGGAACAGCTTGCGCAGGTTTTCCGCCTGCTGCTCCTGCTTGGTCACAAAATCCTGCGTGCCGGATTTGGTCAACTTTGTTACGCCGTCCACCATAGCGGCGATTTCCTCGCCGAACAGCTCGGATACTTTCTGTACGGTGATATCCCTGCCGTCCTCGATAACGTCGTGCAGAAGGCCGGCCACGATGGTGGCGTAATCCATGCCCATTTCGTAGAGCATAATGGCGACGGCTTCGGGGTGTACATAATACGGCTCGCCGGATTCGCGCCACTGCTCTTTATGAACTTCCTTGGCAAAATCGATGGCTTTCTGCAGTACCGTAAGCTGTTCCGGCGTAAACGTTTTGCTGCAGATATCATAAAGCGTATCGATGTGCGCTTCGATCGGTACGCGCTTTACTGCGCAGAAATCGATAGGCTTCTGTTCCATGCGTACACCTCCTCTCCGTTGGACTGAAAAATAACTCCGAATAATAAAATCAACGGCAGAGCCGCTGATTAAACGGTCTTCATCAAAACACGATAGCCGACACTACATCATAGTTTTTCAATACCTCGCGTCCGCCAAGATCAGTAAGCTCGATCGCAAAGCGCACAGCCACGACCGATCCGCCAGCCTGTTCGGCCAGGCGAATGGAAGCCAGCGACGTCCCCCCTGTCGCCAAGAGATCATCCGCTATGACAACGCGCTGTCCCTTTTCAATGGCATCCTCGTGCATTTCCAGCACATCCGTTCCGTATTCAAGCCCGTATGCGTAACTTCTCACCTTACCAGGCAGCTTGCCGGGCTTACGCGCTACGACGAAGCCGACGCCCAACTCGTATGCGAGCGCTGCGCCTATGATAAACCCTCGCGCTTCCGGCGAAACGATGACGTCCGCCTTTATGCCGGTTAAGGAGTCTGCCATCCGGCCGATGAGTTCCCGCAGAGTATCTTTGTTTTTTAACAGCGTCGTGATATCCCGGAATATGACGCCCTGCTTGGGGAAATCCGGTATACTGCGAACGAGCGATATCAAATCCATAGAC
>JAEWWD010000113.1 GCA_023396535.1 Bacillota bacterium | reverse complement strand
GCGTGCAAGACGCCCGTGTTGGCAGTGAAGCTTTCAGATTATTTTTGCAGATTCAGCTCAAACCGTTCGAAATATCCCAGCAATACGCCGTTCTCATCCCGCACCGGATTGATATAAATCCGCTGGTTGTTGACGCCTACCCCCAGAAATATCTCATTTCCGTGGTTTTTCAGCTTCTCGACCGCCTGCAGTATTTTTTCCTTTGATGCGTCGTTGTGGCATTCGAATATGGATTTGCCGATTAAGTCGCCGTACCCCCGCATCCGGCCGTATTGAAATCGCGCCGTACGGTTCATGTAGCGTATGACATGCTCCGTATCCACAAATACGATGGGGTAGGGGATAGAGTCCAGTATATAGGCCTGTATTTCCTGCAATGGCATGGATGAGTGTCCTCCTTGTATGGTTCAAGTCTGTGCCGACTGGATTACAGATCAGAGAGCAGCTTGTCGCCGTATACGCTCGACCAGTCGGCCTGAAAGTCCGCGACTGCTTTTGATATATCCGGCATTTCGAGAGCGCCTTTGAGTATGGAAGGGTCCACGGTCGCGGCCTGCGCGCCGGCAAGAAACGCTTTGTTTACCTGCCCCATATTTTTGAAGCTCGCCGCAATGATTTTGGTGGCGTAACCGTATTGCGCTATCATTTTCGAAAACGCGCGAATGACTTCCTCAGGGTCGATATTCAGTGCTTCCATGCGGTTGTAATAGGGCGCGAGGCAATCGGCCTCCGCTTCCATGGCCAGAAATCCCTGTGCTATCGTATAGATCGCCGTCGCCGTCACGTTGTAGCCCCGTTTTTTGAGTATGCGCATGACCTTCAGGCCTTCCATTGTAGCGGGTACCTTGACATATACCTTGTCGTCTACATATTGCAGCATGGCGTCCGCATCCCGGAGCATGCCGTCGGCGTCTGCCGC
This sequence comes from Bacillota bacterium, assembly GCA_023396535.1. Classification (GTDB taxonomy): domain Bacteria; phylum Bacillota; class Clostridia; order Christensenellales; family CAG-138; genus JAEWWD01. The sequence goes on along the minus strand of JAEWWD010000113.1, from coordinate 5,647 downwards.
CGTCACCTGAATATGCAGAGGCCGGTCAACGCCGATGATATTGCGGATGCTTCTCATATGCTGGAAGAAATCGATATGTCCTTCCTTTTTTACAATGCTGGGGTTGGATGTTACCCCGGCAATGGGCAGGTAATCGCGGTATGTTTGAATGTCTTCGAGGTTGATCGTATCCAACAGGTACTCCATAGTGATTTCTCCTTCCGGTTGACGTATGGGGCGCGCCCTATTGATTGCGCCCACTGCAATTGTTAAATTTATCATATTACAGGCTGGCCTGCATTGTGGTTGAATATGCTTTTGCATCTGTCCAAACCGGGCCGGATGCTTCCTTATCAATGTAACGGATAGGAAGATGGATTACAACAGGAATATTGTACGGTAACGCCGTCCGCTGACACGTCTCAGGTGGACGACGGCGCGAAAAACGCAGGCAAACGCCTGCGTCTTTAGGTGCATTTGATTTTGTTGCCGGGCTTATTCAGCATGTGGCATGATGAAGTCTTTCAGCTTTGCAGGCTATATTGCATCTCAACTTCCACATTGTTTTTGATCGCTAGCCAGACGGGCGAAATGTTGGAGGCGACGCCCAGTATCTTATCCATATCCTCCGCCGTCGCATTATCCGACTGAACCTTGATTTCAAATACAATCTTCTTCAGAGCCAGCGGGTTTTCCTGCCGTATGCCTGTGGCGGTTCCTTCGTAGGCGATGATGTTCTTTCCGGATCTTCTGAGCAGTCCAACAACCGCCGTACTGACGCACCCTGAGAAGCTCATGAGCAACAGCTCCAGCCCCGCGAACCCCTGCCCGTCTCCAAGAGGCGGCACATAGTCCATCGTGACGGGCCGGTCCGGGTTAGTGCGGGAGACGGCGGTAAACTGCACTTTCTGGTTTGCAAGCTTGAAATCGACATACAGGTTCTCCATGATTAGCCCCCCTTACATTCTTATTTACAGTTCTCCATCAGCGCCATGAAGAAATCGATACAGCGATTGACGTTGACGACGCTGACGCTCTCGTTTGTCGCGTGAATTTTCGCGAGGTCTGCGTTATCGAGCAGGTACGGCGAAAATCGGTAAACGCCATCGGCAACGGGCTCATATTTCTTGGCGTCAGTGCCTGCCATCACGAGATAAGGCGCTACAATGACTTCAGGGCAGATTGCCTTGATGGTTTCCTCAATTTGAAAAAAGGAGTCCGTGGAGCTTGCGGATATGTTTGATGGTCCGTCAAAATATAGGGGCTCCACACTTATGGGAAGACCTTTGAGAACCGTCCTGAAGTGAGAGAGGACGCTTTCCTCATCATCGCCGGGCAGTATGCGGCAGTTTACAATGGCGGTTGATTTTTGCGGCACGACGTTGGGTGCGGGACTACCCTGCGCCATCGTAACGGCCATTGTCGTCCTCAGAAGCGCGCTGCCCGCGTTCATTCTTGAAAATACGCGCAGGAAGACCGGCTGGAAGAGCCAGAGATTCGCGAGTATCAGCTTGTTCAGGCCCTTCATGTGTGGCCCTATCTGCAGGAGGAACGCTTTGGTGGGCGCGATCAGGCGGGGCTTGAACGGATGCCGTTCCATGCGGCAGATCGCTTTAGCCAGTATGCCGAGGGAGGTGTGGGGGGAGGGCATGGATGAATGCCCGCCATCTTTCGTTACGGACAGTTGTATATTCGCGTAGCCCTTTTCCCCGACGCCGACAAACGCGATGGGGGTCTCAATGCCGGGGAGCACATTAGCGGCGACGCAGCCGCCTTCGTCGAGTACGAAAGCAAACCGTAGTCCCTGCTGCCGGAAGTACTCCGCGATACGCTGAGCGCCCTCCTGGCCGCCGATCTCTTCATCGTGCCCGAATGCAAGATAGATATCTCTCTTCGGCGAAAATCCTTTTTGCAAAAGGCGCTCAAGCGCCTCCATGGCGGCGATGAGATGTATTTTTATATCCAGCGCGCCGCGCCCCCAGAGTACGCCGTCCCTGATAGCCCCGCTGAAAGGAGGCTCCGTCCAGTCGTTTTCCGTACCGGGTTCGACGGGTACGACGTCCTGATGTGCGGTGATCAGTATGGGCAATCCCGTCGGCTCACAGCCTGCTTTCAGGCAGTAAATAAGACTGTACTCGTTCACGACGATTTTTTCGCAGTATTGATGAATCAGCGGAAACCGGGCCTGCAGAAGCTCCTGAAAGCGAAGGAACGTACTGTAGTCGGTCCTGTCCGCGTCCATATAGGAAATCGTCGGAATACGTATGGCTTCCGCGAGTTTTTCAGCGGCGGCTGGATCGGCGCTTTCTATATACGGAACGTTTGTCGGCTTATCAGGCGGTTGAAGGCGCAGCATTCTGATCACGGCGGTGACAGCCGCCGCACATACCGGGATGCCTAATACAGGGAAGATCCAATTCATACCGATACCGGCTTTCTGATGAAATTAAAACGGGCCGTAATGGATGGCGACGCCGATGACCAGAAACACGCAGGCGATGGACAGGGAAGCTATTTGCAGCTTATAAGTCCATTTGAACCATTTCGGGAACGTAACGACGGTGAGCCCCAGACAAATGAGCAGTACGGGGTTTGTCGGGTATATCATGTTGGAAAACCCGTCTCCGAAGCAAAAAGCAAGCACAGATGTCTGCCGCGTAACGCCTATCAAATCCGATAACGGGGCAATGATGGGCATGACGAGGAAGGCTTTTGCGGACGAAGAACCTACAAATAGTTCCAGCAACAGCACCAGCGCGTAAATAAGCAGTATTGCCGCAAACGGGGAGGCCGCCAGTATGGCGCCCGATGTGTAATACAGTATCGTATCCATAATCCCGCCGTTGCTGATGATGAATTTCACGCTCATGGCCAGCAGTATGAGCAGGATGCCCGGAGCTATCCCTGCGACGCTACCGCCTATGATCGCCAGCAGCCTTTTTAACGGAATGCCGGCGATGGCGGCGGATACACAACCGCCTATCAGGAATAGAAGTCCAATTAAGGGAAGCGTAATATCCGACAATGCCGGAACAAACGAAACCATGAGTATCAAGCCTGCGATCAATACGATCAGCATTGCAAATGCGCCCGCCGCACGCTTTACCCGCTGAAATTCCTCCGGCGATTTCGCGCCGAACAGGCTGTTCAGGCTGCCGACATCCCTGTACTTCTCGCGCAGAGCCGCGTCTTCTCCAATCACGAGGGATTTTTCGGGATTCCGTTCTATTTTGCGGGCGTATCGGTATAAAAACAGGAATACGAGTACGTAGTAAACGGCGAATATGATGAGCCTGTATCCAAACCCGGAGTAGAGGGGCAGGCCGGAAATCTTCTGTGTGATGGCGATGGAGAAGGGGTTCATGATGGCTGCCGTAAACCCGAAGCAGGAAGCCAGCATGCTCATGCCCAGCCCTACGAGAGAGTCCCACCCAAGGCAGTAGGACAGCGCGATGAGTATGGGTACCAGCGCGATGTTTTCTTCAAACGTGCCGAGCACCGCGCCCATCAGCATAAACAGGAACACGACGACCGCCAGGAGCAAGTATTTGACATGGCCGAAACACTTGACGACCCGGAATATGGCATAGGACATCACGTCGCTTTTTTCAAGGAGCGAGAACGCGGCGCTGACGGCCATCAGAAAGAATATAATCACGATCACGACCGGGCCGTCCGCGCTCCAGAGTACCTCGACGGGCGCGGTGAACCAGCGCCAGATGGGGAAACGCTCCGTCTGCGTCAAATGGAAGGAACCGTCGATGATGGTTTCCCTGCCGTCGGTCATCTGCCGATCATAGCTTCCGGTCGGGACGACCTGCGTCAATACGCCCACTGTCACCATGAGCAGAAGCAATATGATCAGTGCAGTCAGAAACGTCTTCTTTCCGATGTTGATGGAGCCTTGCTCACGCGCGGGCTTTGCCATAATCGTCTCCGGTTTCTTTATGTAGTTGAGGATACCTCACGGCAGTAATTTGGTGAAATCATGTATCCGGATTTTTTACGGGAAGGGTTTTGTCTCACCCGCAGCCCCGGATTGTTCATCTGTACGGCTTGATTTTGCTTCGCATATGGCTCAGCCGCTCCAACGCGTCGTAGAGTGTCTTGTCCTCTTTCGCAAAATGCAGGCGGATCAGGTGATGCACGTCCTCACGGAAAAAGCTGGAGCCTGGCACCGCTCCCACGCCGACGTCGCGGGCCAGCATCTCGCAGAACGCAACGTCGTCCGGATAGCCGAATTCCGATACGTCCAGCATCACATAATACGCGCCCTGCGGCACGTTATGGACGATCCCGATTCTGTCCAGCCCTTGCAGGAATAAATCCCGCTTTTGCGTATATTCCTGCGTGAGGCGTTGATAATACTCGTCGCCAAATTTTAATCCTACCACCGCCGCCTCCTGCAAAGGCGCGGCTGCGCCGACCGTCAGAAAATCGTGCACCTTTTTCGCGACGTCGACGATGTGTGCGGGCGCAATGATATATCCAAGCCGCCAGCCCGTCATGGAATAGGTTTTAGACAGCGAGCTGCAGGAAATCGTCCGCTCGAACATGCCGGGAAGGGACGCAAAATAGGTGTGCTGCCAGGGAGCGTATACGATATGCTCGTATACCTCGTCGGTTACGACAAACGCGTCGTATTTTTCAGCGAGATCCGCGATAAATAAAAGCTCTTCGCGAGTAAACACCTTGCCGCACGGATTGGACGGGTTGCAGAGTATCAGCGCTTTGGGGCGCTGTTTGAAAGCGGCCTCCAGCTCGTCGGGGTTGAACTGGAAATCGGGCGGATACAGAGGAACATAGATCGGCTCGGCGCCCGTTAAAATCGTGTCCGCGCCGTAGTTTTCATAGAAGGGCGAAAACACGACGACCTTGTCACCAGGGTTGGCGATGGTCATCATGGCTACCATCATGGCCTCCGTGCTGCCGCAGGTGACGACGATTTCCGTTTGCGGGCCGATTTGCCGGCCCATCAGCCGGGTTTGCTTTTCAGCGAGGGCGTTGCGGAAATTCTGTGCTCCCCAGGTCAGCGCATATTGGTGCGGGCCAGTATGGGATACTTCCGCAAGACGATCCAGTATTTCCTTCGGCGGGTCAAAATCCGGAAAACCCTGAGACAAATTTACGGCATTATATTGAAGGGAAATGCGGGTCATTCTTCTGATCACGGAATCGGTGAACGTGGCGGTTCTGCTGGATAACTGCTGCATGGTTGTCCTTTCAAAGCTGCGGCCTGGAACCTCCGTTTGTTTGCCGCTCAAAATAAATAAATATACATAAATTGATGTTACAGAAAACCATGCGATAAGTCAATAATAGTCATAACGAGGGCCGTATTTTATGAGATCAGGCAGCATCATGCTATAAAATCTCTTGACATTTTATTTCTATCTTCATCTAATTTAACTAAGTTAAAATTTTAGAACTAAGTTAAATGTGGAGGCTTTATGAAAATTCCCAAAAGGGAGCGTACGCAAAGAGAAATTATTGAGGCCGCAAAAGAGATCATAAGTGATAAGGGGTATGAAGCTGTGACTGTTCGCTGCTTGGCTGAGGTAACAGGATATTCCCATACCAATCTTTATTATTATTTTCGGGATCTGAATGCTCTTTTATGGGCATTGCGCCTTGATATGATTGAGGATATGATCACGGAGCTTACATC
>JAEWWD010000055.1 GCA_023396535.1 Bacillota bacterium | reverse complement strand
AAGCTGCCCTAACAGCTCCTTGAGCAGTATCTTGTCCACCACGCCGGTATCCTCCGCGCCGTCCGTCATTTGCATGCGGTCGAGCAGCGTGGCGTCCGATCCGTCGTCGTATACGTGCTCGTACAGGGATACGTGCGGCCGCACCGCCTCGAGCGCCACGGCGATGTCCTCAGGCTCCGCGTCCACTTCCTTTGCAAGCTCAAGTATGCCCGGGTCGCCCCCCAGCGTGCGCCTGAGGCGTTCCTGTGCGGCGACGGCCTTTGTCGCGAGCTCCTTAATGGAGCGGCTGACTTTGATCATGCCGTCGTCCCGTAAAAAGCGCTTGATCTCGCCTGCGATCATGGGGACGGCGTAGGTGGAAAAGCGCACGTTGAACTGCTCATCGTAGTTCTGTATGGCTTTGACCAGCCCCAGGCAGCCGATCTGGAACAGGTCGTCAAACTCCACGCCCCGGCCCAGGTATTTTTTCACAATGGATTTTACCAGCGCCGTATTATGCTTGACCAGGCCTTCCATCGCCGCCTCTTCTCCCGCCTGTGCACGGCGGATGAGGGCCAATACCTCCTCATGGGGCAGCGGCGCTGCGTCCATCATTGCAGTCCCTGCCTTTTGATGGTCTTTTTCATGGTGACCGTGGTGCCTTCCCCCATACGGGAGGTTACGCTCACCTCGTCCATGAACGTCTCCATCAGCGTAAAGCCCATGCCGGAGCGCTCCAGCTCCGGGTGCGAGGTATAAAACGGCTGCCGTGCCTGTTCCACATCCGGTATGCCGACGCCCTGATCCTGCACCCGCAGCGTACAGGTATCCCCGCTGATTTCGCATTCCAGCGTTACCATGCCCAAATTGCCGCCGTAGCCGTGTATGATGGCGTTTGTCACCGCCTCGGATACCGCCGTGCGTACGTCGGTCAGCTCCTCCACGGTGGGGTTGAGCTGCGTTAAAAATGCGCCGGCGACGGAGCGGGCGAACGACTCGTTCTGCGAAAGGCTTAAAAACTCCAGGTGCATCCGGTTGTCATGCATGAACATACCCCTCTTTTCCCCCAAATTCCAAATGATCTTCATCGCTGGCGGCTCGCGCCGCGGTTGTTTTATCCGTACGCGCTGCCGCCTCCAGGAGCGGCCAAACAGCATTATGCCCGCTCCACCAGCGCATAGAGCCCCGCTATGCGGAATATCCTGTCTATCGAAACGGGTACGGCGCTTAAAAGCAGCCGTCCGCCCCGTTCCGTCAGCGCGCGGTAGCGCCCCAGTATGACGCCCAGACCCGAGCTGTCCATAAATTGCACGCCGGACATGTCCAGCACAAGCTCGCGCACCATCGGGTCACAAATGAGCGCGTCCAATGCGCCGCGTACGGATTCCGCGCTGTGGTGATCCAGCTCTCCCGAGAGCGTCACCTTCACGCGCTGTCCCCTGCGGGTGGCGTTGAGTTCCATATACTCCCTCCTTTGCCGGGATGATTCCCGGCATGCCTGATCGTAAAAAGACAAGCCTATTTCATATTCTCTGTCCGCGTTCCCGCTCCTTTGTTAAAAAGCGGGGGCTTCTGCCGGATTTGCACTTTGCTTGTCGAATGGTCCTGTGGAAAGGTAAATCTCAGACTCCCCCAAACAAAGTCTGCCCCGTTGGATACACGTTTATACATGCGGCTGAAAATTTATTTGCGCGTATTCCGCGGCGGAGGGGGAGGGGGATATGCGTTTTCGCTGGCATGCATGCGCGTTTGCGCCCATATATTTGGAAGAAGGCCATATTCAGAAAGAAAAGAAGGCTGTATTCGAAAAGAGGGCTGTTCATGAAGGGAGTCGTACTGGCGCTGCGTATACTGGTGGCCGCCCTGCTGGTGGCCTTTCTTTTGTTTGCGCCGCCCTATCTTGAGCAGGCGCTGGGCCGCAATTTTTATAGGGAGTGGCTATCGGGCGAACGCGAGGAATGGAGCGGCGTGCTGACGCTGTGGCACGTGGTGGAATTCAAAACCGCGCAGGGCAGCGTCACGTCGTATCTTGAGAGCATAGCCGCGCAGTACGAGCGCGCGCATCCGGGCGTGTATATCGAGGTGCTGGGGCTTGCGCCCGAGGCGGTAGAGGAAAGGCTTTCGCGCGGGGAGCGTCCGCACATGTGGTCCTTCCCGGCCGGGGCGTGCGGGGCGGAGCAGCTTGCGCCGCTTAGCATGGAACTGCCCGCCTTCAGGGGCAATCTCGCCCCGCTGCGCGCCGAAGGCGTTTCCTGCGCCGCGCCCTACCTGTACAGCGGGTATTTCCTTCTGGGCAATACCGTGCTTATTCAGGAGCTGGGCCTGAGTTGGCCATCCGATACCGCAACGCTATCCGAGACGCTGCAGCAGGCTATGGACGCGCGCTCCACCGGCCGGTACGGCGCGGTGTGCGCGCCTCCCATACATGCGGCGCGGCTGGGGCTGACGGGGGAAATGGCGCTGGACGGGGATTTCAAGGCCGGCCAGGTGCCGTTCCTGATCGGCGATGCCCGCGCGTTCGGCGACCTGAACCGCAAAATGGCGACCGGCGGGTTTACGTTTGACGCCCTGCCGCTTGGCGGTTTTACGGAAGAAGTGCAGTATGCGGGCGTCGACGCCGAGGCGCGGGGCGGTTACGCGGAGCACGCGGCGGGATTCCTGTCCCTGCTGCTTTCGGAAAAGGCGCAACTGAAGACGACGGCGCTCGGCGCGCTGCCCGCCGTGCAGACTGTGGAAGAGCCGCAGTACGCCGACGGCCAGTTGCAGGCGTTCTATAAGGCGTACAGCGCGCCCGTCTGCCCCGACCCGGCGCTGTGGAAGGACAGCCGCGCCACGCTCGCGCAGGAGGCGCTTTTGTCGCTTGGCAGCGGCGAGGAGGCGCGAAGGACGTTCGCGGAGCATCTCAAAGCCGTCACGCCGGGTTGACGCAAGGCCGGAACGTGCGGATATGACAGGTTTCCCACAAGTATTGACAATTCCGCCCGCGTTGCACAAAACCGGCAAGTGCGGTACAATAAAAGAACGAATCGGCCTTTGCGCCGGGGAAGGAATCAGCGCATTGTACCCTATCGACGCGCTGTGCGAACAGCTTTCGGATTTATACATCCGCCGCGGTGTGCCCATGCGCACGCTGACGACGTTCCGGCTTGGCGGCCCCGCCGATGCGGTGCTGTTTGCGCGCGCGGAGGAAGACGTACTGCGCGCCGTGAACGCGTGCGCCGAACTGGGGATCGCGCACCATATCATAGGCAACGGGTCCAACCTCATCGTGCGCGACGGGGGTATCCGGGGCCTTGTCGTCGTGATCGGGCCAGATATGGCGGATATCGCCCGCGAGGGCGATTCGGTGACGGCGGGGGCGGGCATACCCGTTACGGAACTGAGCAGGCGCACTGTCGGCATGGGGCTGATGGGCTTTGAATGGGCCTGCGGCATACCCGGCACGCTGGGCGGCGCGTGCGCCATGAACGCCGGCGCGTACGGCGGCGAACTGTCACATGTGCTCAAATGCGTGCGCGTGCTCGAAGGCGGGCGTATCGTGGAGCTTATTGCAAAGCCGGAGGAATTCGGGTACCGCGTGAGCCCCTTTATGGCGCCGGAGCGCGTGGTGCTCAGCGCGACGCTCTCCTTAACGCCGGACGACGGCGCCGCCGCCGAACGGCAGGAGGACTATATGCGGCGCCGGCAGGCCAAGCAGCCGCTTTCTTATCCCAGCGCCGGCAGCGTATTCAAGCGCCCGCCGGGGTATTTCGCGGGGGCGCTCATCGAAAGCGCGGGCCTGAAGGGCGCGCGCATAGGCGGCGCGCAGGTCAGCGAGCTGCACGCGGGCTTTATCGTCAATCTGGGCGACGCCACGGCAAACGACGTGCTGCGCCTGATCGACCATGTCCGCGCGCGCGTGCGCGAAACGCACGGCGTGGAGCTTGAATGCGAACCCCGGATATGGGGAGAGGACGAGTACAAGTAATAATTAATAATGAATAATGAATAGTGAAGGAAGAAATTCCTGCGGAATTTTTAAGGCAACAGGGAAAATATGGTTCACAAAAACTCCTGTGGAGTTTTGTCCAAAACTATTAATTATTAATTATTCACTATTCATTGCATGATACGAAAGGAGCCGTCAAATGGCCAACATGTCCCTGCTCATTGTCACCGGCCTCTCGGGCGCGGGTAAATCCATGGCGCTGCGGCGGCTGGAAGATCTCGGGTATTATTGTGTGGACAACCTTCCCGTCGGCCTGCTCCCCGGCTTCCTGGATCAATGCAGGGCGGCGGCGGTATCGCGGGCGGCGCTCGCCATAGACAGCCGCGAAAGCGTGTTCGGCATCGATTGGGAGCGGATGCTCTCAGTGCTGTCCGCATCCGACGTGGAGTATAGGATACTGTTCCTCGATTGCAGGGACGAGGTCCTGCAGCGCCGCTACGCCGAAACGCGCCGCAGGCATCCGCTTGCGAGCGGCGGAGATATCTCCAGCGGCATCGCGCGCGAGCGCGATATGCTGCAGTCGCTGCGCGAATTCGCGCACGCCGTCATTGATACGAGCGACTTAAAACCCTTCGATTTTTACGCGCGGCTGGAGGATACGCTTACGCTGCAGCCGCTTGCGCATATGATGCTGCTGTTCATGAGCTTCGGCTATAAGCGCGGCATCCCCATCGACGCGGATATCATACTGGATATGCGCTTTTTGCCCAACCCGTTTTATGAGCAGGCGCTGCGCCCCCTTTCGGGATTGGACGAGCCCGTGCGCAGCTATGTGTTTACGGATGCGCGGGCCGTGCCCTTCTTTGACGCGGCGGAGCAACTGCTCAGGCAGATGCTCCCCGGCTTTGCCGCGCAGGGCAAGCAACGGCTGATGGTGGCGTTCGGCTGCACGGGTGGGCGGCACCGCTCCGTTGCCGCGGCGGAGGAAATGGCGCGCCGGTTTTCCGGCGGGCCGCACAGCGTGCGCTGCTTCCACCGGGATCTGTATGCGGAGGCGGAGGATATCCGCGCGCGGTTTTCCCCGCCGGGAGGCGGCGTATGAGATACGCGGCGCAAACGCACGCCGGCCGCCGGCTGCGCAATGAGGATAGCCTGTATCTGCCTGGCGGAGGCTGCGGTGCGGCGCTTGTCGCCGTGGCGGACGGCATGGGCGGACATGCCGCGGGCGAGCGGGCCAGCCGCCTCGCGGTGGAAGGGCTGAGCGCCGCGCTGTGTGCGGATGAGGAGGCGCGCTTCCCGGGCGACCCCATGCAGCGCATACAAAGCGCCATACGCCAGGTCAACAGGGAAATATACACGCATTCGCGTACGGAGGAAGGCTGCCGCGGCATGGGCACCACGCTGACGCTCGCAATGCTGTTCCCCGATCAATACATCGCCGCAAACATAGGCGACAGCCGCCTGTACCATTTCGACGGCTGGTCCGTTACGCAGGTTACGCACGACCACAGCCTCGTCGCCGTGCTGGTCGCAAGCGGAGAGATTACGCCCGCCGAGGCGCATATCCACCCGCAGCGCAACATCATCACCCGCGCGCTGGGCACCGCCGAATATGAGGAGGCGGATTTCTTCCAGCGCCGCTGGGCCGAGGGGGATACGCTGCTGCTGTGCTCGGACGGCCTGTACGGCAGTATTTCCGATGAGCAAATGGAAGAAGTGCTGCGAAGAGATGTGTCGCTGCAGGAGCAGTGCGACGAATTGGTGCGCCGCGCGCTCGAGGCGGGCGCGACGGATAATGTCACCGTCGTGCTCGCGCAAAACGCGGGAGGTGATGCGGCATGATCGGCAGCATACTTTCCGGAAAATACCAGATCGTTGAAAAAATCGGCTCCGGCGGCATGGCGGATGTGTACAAGGCTATTCAGATGCAGTCGCACCGCACGGTCGCAATCAAGGTATTAAAGCCCGAGTTTGAAAAGGATGCGGCGTTTGTGCGCCGGTTCGAGCAGGAAGCCCATGCCGTTCTGGGGCTTTCTCATGAGAACATCGTCCGTTCCTACGATGTGGGTATGCGGGAAGAATTGCCCTTCATCGTGCTTGAATACGTCGAGGGCACTACGCTCAAGGAGCGCATTCGCGCCCAGGGCAAGCTGCAGATGCGCTCCGTCATCAATTACGGGGCGCAGGTGCTCGACGCGCTCAATCACGCGCACGAGCGCGGCATTATCCACCGGGACGTCAAGCCCCAGAATATCATCGTTACGCCGCGCGGCCGCATCAAGCTGGCGGATTTTGGCATTGCGCGCAACCTTGAATCCGGTACGCAGACATTCTCCGGCTCCCATGTGCTGGGGTCCGTGCATTATCTTTCGCCCGAGCAGGCCAAGGGCAGGCAGGTCACGGTGGAAAGCGACGTCTACTCCATGGGCGTCACGCTGTACGAAATGGCGACGGGCTGCCTGCCTTTCGAGGGGGAGAATTCCGTCTCCATCGCGCTCAAGCACCTCCAGGAGGAGATGGTGCCCCCCATCGTGCTCAACCCGGAACTACCGAGGGCGCTCAACGACATCATACTCAAAGCCACGCGTAAACAGCCGTCGCAGCGCTACCACAGCGCGAAGGAAATGCGGCAGGATCTTTTGCGCGTGCTGCGCGAGCCGGACGGCGATTTTGCGCGGCAGGCGGCCGAGGAAGCCCCCGTACGGCTGCGCAGGCCGCGCAGGTCCAAAACGCGCGGTATCCTGCGCCTGGTGGCGGTGGCCATCGCGTTTATCGCCATGTTCGGCGTACTGCTGATGACGGGCCGGTCCATGATGGGCAAAGAGGCAAACGCAAACGCGGATCTCGTGCCCACGCTGGTGGGCAAAACGCTGGAGGAGGCGAAAAAGGCCGCGAGGCTGCGCGCCTATACGACGGAGGTCGTCGCCACCATCGCAAGCTCCGAGTACCCGAGCGGCGTCGTGACGGAACAGAAGCCTGCCGCGGGATCGCCGCTCAAGGCCGGCGGCGTGATCTCCATCACCGTCAGCGCCGGGGCGGAAATGCCGCGCGTACCGGATTTATCCGGCATGACGCTGGACGATGCTGAGAACGCGCTGACGAACGCGGGGCTTTCGCTGGGCAATGTCGAGTACCGCGTATCCGACCAGCCTCTCGGCACCGTGTTCCAGCAGGATCCCGCCCCGGAAACCTCGCTGCTGCAGGGCGACGATGTCAATCTGTTCATCAGCGGCGAACCGAGCAAAAACGTGGAAATGATAGACGTCACCAAAATGACGCTCAGGAAGGCGCTTTCGCTGCTGCGCGAGCGGGGATTTTACCAGTTCCTCGTCCGCGTCGCAAACCCGGCGGATGAAACGGCGGCGGGTCAAACC
>JAEWWD010000054.1 GCA_023396535.1 Bacillota bacterium | reverse complement strand
GCAGCGGCTTTGGTTAATGCGGTTTACGATGCCATCGGCATTCGTTTCCGCAGCCTGCCTATTACACCCGAAAAAGTGTTGGAGGCTTTAGCGGATCGGTAGAATCCGGAAATGGATAAAAAGTGGTTCTAAAGGAACTGGCTCCTGTACCCATCAGGGGTCAGTTTTATTGCCCATGCAGCCTAGTGTTCAAATGAAATACGAACCGGCAGGAAGCTGTTTAAGTACTTGGCATCGAATTCTTGCATGACGAGGGTCATCGAAAAGCATAAGCTATCTATACTAAATTGCCTTTCCGTGGACTATATGTAAGGTTACTATACACCACATTTTCACCACATAATTTTGCAAAGCAATGGAAAAAGCCTGTTTTCAGGCGGATTCGGGATGAGCCGGGCTACGTCCGGTTGCTGCTGCGCGGTGCCGCATGATGGGCAAAATCTTGATTCTTCAGGGATTTGAGTTCCGCAGGCATGACAAAACACTGGAGTTCCCTCCTTATTTATTTTTGGCCGATGAAAGAGTATATTCGAAAAGAATTTATTAAGCTTATTATAATCCGCCTATTAAAAAATGCAAAGAGAGTATTGCGGCGTGGAGAAAGAAGGGGGAGGACATAAAAAAAACAAGCGCCGCGCAGGTGCTCGTTTTTCTATATTTCAACTGTTCTGAAGGGCCCCGAATTTCATTGTATCTGCGTGTGCAATCATTGCATAAAAAGGCGAACTTCAAAACGGTAGTAATCCATCGCCATTGCAATCCAAATTTAACGCATCATAATCCGGAATATACCCAACGAACGTGACGAAATCGTCGTTGGTCACTCGATGCCGGATTCTATCAATGTTTTCAGGGCGGTCGCGGCCTGTTGTTCATCGGCGCCATCGCAATGGATCTGTACGCTGTCTCCGAAGTTTACGCCGAGACAGAGTATTTCCACAAGGCTTTTCGCATTGGCGGACTTTCCATCTTTTTCGATTCGGATGGCGGATTTATATTTTTTAGCCGTTCTCATGAGCTCTGCTGCTGGACGGGCGTGTAAACCACAGGCGCTTTGCACAATAGCAGTATTGCTTGTCATAATAATGCCTCACTGGATGATAGTGGCAGGGGATACGACAATCTCTATATCCCCTGCCACATGTTCTTGACAGTTGCCTTACGCGGGTTCTGCGCAAGGCAGGGAACGGGGTTTAGAATATGCCGAGCGCGCCGCCGATAAATCCGACCACGGCTACGCCGAGCAGTATCTGCCACGTCTTGACCTTCCTGGTGGTAAGCCAATACACGAACAGCGTCAGACCAAGAGGCAGCAGGTTGGGCATGATGGCGTCAAACAAACCGGTTTGCAGGTCAAAGGGTACCTGGCCGATATTAAACGCGATCTTGGTGCTGAAGTTGACATAGCTGGAGATCAGGCCGCCCATCACGATGGTGCCCAATATGCCGGCCGCGCCGATCCAGGTCTTCATCTTGCCGCCGGAAAGCAGCTGGCTTACGGCGGAGCCGCCCAGCTTATAGCCGCGCATCCAGGAGTTATAAGCGATAGCCATGAGTATGGCGGGCAAGCCGATCAGCACGAGCAGGGAGCCGAACACATTGCCGGTGATACCGATGCTGATGCCCAGTGCCACCACCATGGGGATGATGATGCCCTGTACGACGGAGTCGCCGATGCCGGCCATGGGGCCCATCAAGCCGGTCTTGAACGCGTTGATGGTATCGCCGCTGATATCAGCGCCGTTGGCCTTCTGCTCTTCCATGGCGATGGTAGCGCCATGGATCACACTGCCGAGGTTCGGGTCGGTGTTGAAGAATACCAGATGGCGCTGCAGACCGTCGACCAGATCTTCTTTTTTGGGATACAACTTCTGGAGGAGGGGAGCCATCGCCATGGCAAACGCGGTGCCCTGCATGCGCTCATAGTTGTAATTGGCATGGGAGTAAAGCTGCCAGAGCCAGTAAGACTTCTGTACGTCCTTTTTTGTGAGTTCTGCTTTTGCCATTGTCCTATACCTCCTCGTTCTTCTTGTTCCAGAGGATATAGATCATCGCGAATGCTACGCCGAACAGGGCGACACCAATGATCTGCATATGGAAATAAGCAACCAGCAGGAAGCCGATCAGCAGGAACGGCCAGGTTTCTTTCTTCAGTATGGCGCGCAGGTTCAGCGCAATACCGATTGCAGGAAGCATGCCGCCGATGACAGCAAGACCGTTGAATATCGGGCTGCCGGTGATGCCGCCGAGGAAGTTGCCGACGAGCGGGCTGACGGCTATGCAGAATATCGTCACGATGATCATTTTGAAAATGAACAGCATCAACTGCGCGGGGAGCCAGTTCATCAGCATAACGCCTTTCACATTGCCCTTTTCGGCGTAGCGATCAGCCCAATGCGCGAATATCGCGGAGATACTCATTCTGCCGACCCAGACGACGCCGCCGAGCAAGCCGATAGGCACTGCAAGCGCGAGCGCGACTTCCGTCGTGGTATGCTGTGCAAGCGCGAACGCGGTTCCAACGTAGCCCGCAAGCGCCATGTCGCTCGGTATGGAGCCGCCTACGCTCATGTGACCCAGGAATATCAGGTTAATCGTGGCGCCGATGATGGTGCCCTGCACCGGATCGCCCATAACCAGACCCACGAGAAATCCCCCAACGATGGGACGCTGCAATACGTAATACCCTTCACCGAAGAAGAATGGCGCATCTGCGAAGTAGTACAGGAATGCTACCAATACTGCCTGCCACCAGAGCATTACAATTACCCCCTCTTTCTTTAATTTAAGTATGATTTCCTTAGATGTGATAGAAGTGCTCGAAAGTGACCGTTCCAGGCCTGCCGGCGTTTGATTTTGCCATAACTAAACAAACCCGGGCCTTTTTGTTCTTGCGGCCTGAGACTATGAATGCACTTACATGGGTGTTGCCTTATAGTTTGACTTTGTCGAGCTCTACGGCTTTCGCGTCGGGGAATATTTGCAGGTAAACCCGCACGCCCTTTTGCTGCATTGTTTTGAGCGTTTCAAATTCTGTCGGCGAAAGCTGTATGCTGCGCATGACTGCCCTCCTTCCCGGTCCATTTCCCATGTTCCCAACATTCAGTTCCTTTATCTCGACGCCTCCTTCGAGCAACGCAAGCATTGCTGCGGGAGACTTTGCGAGCACCATTGTCTTTTTCTCCGGCGGATCGGATTTGATTTTCTCCACCGCGTCGGCGCATGTGAAAATGTGCACCTCGTAATCGCTCGGCACAGCCATTCTCATGACATCGCAAAGGAACGGGTTTTTACATGTCTCATCATCCACAATGAATATCCGGGTGGTCTGGTAGATCTTGGACCAGGCAACCATCACCTGCCCGTGCACCAGACGATCGTCGATACGGTACAGAACTACGCTCATTGTTCGCACCTTCCCTCTCTATTTTGGAATTCCGCCTGTACTTTAACGGAATGCGTAATTCCTTTTTTGCCGGTCTCACTTGCAAGCTCCACAATCTCCTTTACGGAACGCTCGTCGCGCATGGAGAGCACGTCGAGCAACAGGGGGAGGTTGCAGCCGGTCATGCAGGTAACGCCCTTTTTTAACGCCATCATCATGGCGGCGTTATCCGGCGTTCCGCATTTGAGGTCGGACAGTATCAGCACGTTTTCCGGGGAACCGCAGGCGTCGATGGCCTGCTCTATTTTTGCGGCGAAATAATCCAGCGTATCCCCCGGATACAGGCCAAATACGCTCAGGTTTTCCTGCTCACCCAGTATCATCTCCGCCGCTTCGCGCATTCCCGCCGCCAGCGCGGCATGGCTGATCAAAATAAGATCAATCAATGGTAAACCTCCGATTATTCCGTAAGATCGATCAGCACGCGATAGGTCTCGGGGCTGATAGCGCGCTCAAATGCCGTCTGGCACTGGGACATCGGATATCGTTCCGTAATAAAGGGCTTCACGTCGACGAGTTCATAGCCAAGTACGCGGGACGCCATCCAGAATCCCTTGGCAGTCGGGCTGTAGGAGCCGGTAAGCCGCTTTTCGCTGTAGTGGATTTTGTTGGGGTTAAAGGGAACGTCTCCGCTGGGGTGGAAGGAACCATAGTACACCATACGGCCCTTTTTGGCAAGCGCCTCAATATAATCCGCGGCTAGCTTGAGTACGTTCACAGTGTAGAATATCACATGCGCGCCGCGGCCGCCGGTGAGATCCTTGATAGCCTGTATGGGGTCGATGCCGATGGGATCCAGCACCACATGCGCCCCCATGCGCGAAGCCATTT
>JAEWWD010000044.1 GCA_023396535.1 Bacillota bacterium | reverse complement strand
GCCCCCCTGTATTAAATCAATCATCGCCGCCCAGAGGCGGCGATACCCAATGCATCCCGCGGGCAACAAGACCATAGGCATGCGATTATCCTGCAAACACAACAAATCTTATAAAATGTTCGCATTCCTGAAATTGACAGTTATGCCCGCAAGCGGTCTTAAAGCCGTACGCCGCGCACGTATCCGGGCTGAAAACGCCCATTTCAGGGCGTTTTTTGTGCTTGCGCCGATGGTTGTTATAAACTTGCCAATCCTTGACTTTGCGGTATCCGGGGGCTATAATTATACCCAGTTTATCTATATTCGTTATAGTTGTTGCCGGACTGCCCACGCCTGCTTATGGCGGTCCGAGGGCGCCAAGCCCTGCCTTGAATACCAGTCCCTGGGAGGTCGAAACAAAATATCATGCAGGATGCCAGTGCTGCCATCCTGTGCGGTGGAAAAAGCTGCAGAATGGGGTTTGACAAAGCCTTTCTACAGGAAGGCGACTCCTATCTTCTACAACACAACGCCACGCGGCTCCGCTCAATGTTCGAGCGGGTGATGCTCGTGAGCGACACAGCCGAAAAGTTCGCTGACCACGACGCTTTTGACTCCTGCCGGATCGTGACGGACCATTATCCGGGCACGGGGCCTTTAGGCGGCATTTGCACCGCATTGGAGGAATCGAAAGACCCTTACGTGTTTGTAATGGCCTGCGATATGCCCAGCCCCGATCTCAACCTCATTGAGCAGATGCGTTCGCATCTGGGGGAGGCGCAGGTCGTCGTCTGCGAGCACGAGGGCAGGTTTGAAACGCTTTTCGCGTTTTACCACCGTTCCTGCCTGCCGGTGTTCACCCGGATGATCGGCGAAAACATACTAAAGCCCCGGCGCGCGTTCGATGAGCTCAGAGTAGAGACGCTGCATCTGTCGCCGGAGCGCGCAAACACATCGTTTACAAACCTGAATACCCCGGAGGATCTGTGCCGCTGGCGCGCGATGAACGCCGCCGGGACGTCTCCTCAGCCGTAGAGGAAGGAAAGGCGTTTATGGAAGCCATTCGTACAACGGATATCTGCGATCAGGCCGAAAGGCTCTATGAGCCGCGCCTGGTTTTAATCGGCGCGGCCGGCCGCAACAGCGGAAAAACGCTGCTCGCCTGCGACGTGATAGAAGCGTACGCCAAAGTGTACCCCGTCTACGCGCTCAAAATCATAGGTATAGAGCGCGCGGGCGAAGAGTGCCACCGGGGCGGCGCGGGCTGCGGCATGTGCACAAATCTTTCGGGCGATTTTGAACTGCGGGAAGAAACCGGTGAAAACGGCGGCAAGGATACCGCGCGCATGCTGCAAGCGGGCGCGCACCGGGCGTTTTTGCTCCGGAGCCTCAAATCCCGCATGGCGGAAGCGTTTCTGGATTTTCTACAGCGCGTACCCAAGGATGCGCTGATCGTGTGCGAATCCAATTCCCTGCGCCTTAGTGTGCGGCCCGGCGTATTCCTGTTCGCGGGCGCTGCCGGGGAAATGAAGCCCTCGGCGCGGGCGGTAGCTATCTATGCGGATTACCTGCTGCCCGCCGGGGAATATGCGGCAATGCGGCTGGTGCAGGTGCAGGAAGGCGCGGACGGATCGCTTTGGGCCCGCCCCGCCGACAGGGTGCAGACAACGGAATTAACTGATTTCCATATAAAACGCTTGGAAAGCAAACATAGCAACGCTATACAGGGGGTCAACAATGGCAACGTTTGAACAGATCGACGCGATCATCCAAAACAACGGCGGCACGCGGGAAAACATACTCGGCATGCTGCTGGATATCCAGTCCGCCTCTGCTGACGGCTGCGTGGACAGGGACTCCGCCGTAAAGCTGGCGGAGCGCCTAAAAATGAGCGAAACGCGGATATACGAACTGGTCGGCTTCTACGCCATGCTCAGCGACAAGCCGCAGGCCAAGTACGTGCTGGAGATCTGCAACAGCTCGCCCTGCCGCTTCACGAAATCGGACGAAGTGGCGGCTTGTGTCAAACGCGTACTCGGCATACAGCCGGGGCAGAGCACCGGGGACAACATGTTCGCCGTAAAATTTGTGCCCTGCGTGGGCGCGTGCGACATTGGCCCCGTCATCAAAGTGAAGGATACCGTGTTCGGCAACCTGAACGACGAAAAAATAGAGCGGCTCATCAGCGGCCTGCGCGACGGCAGCGTGCGGGTATAAAGGAGGGTTGGGACGATGACAAACAAAAACAGCGTACTCTTGGCGCGGGTGGACCGCATGCAGGACCCGGCCTCCGTCAGCGAATATATCGCGCTGGGCGGCTTCGCGGCGCTTAAAAAAGCCATCCAAACCGAACCGGAAGCCATATTGAAGGAGCTGGACGCGGCCATGCTGCGCGGGCGCGGCGGCGCGGCGTACCTCTTAGGCAAAAAGTGGCGGCATCTGTACGGCAGTAAGGAAACGCCCAAGTACATCGTGTGCAACGCGGACGAGGGCGAGCCGGGCACGTTCAAGGATAAGATGCTGCTTTCAAAAGACCCCCTGAGCGTCATCGAAGGCATGCTCATCGCGGGGTATCTGTTCGGCTCCCCGCACGGGTATATCTACATCCGCGGCGAATACCGCGAAATCCAGAAGGGGTTTCAGCGCGCGCTCGACAACGCGGCGGCGGCGGGCTACCTCGGGAAATCCATACTGGGCGTAGACGGCTTTGATTATGAAATCTCCGTGATTTCCGGCGCGGGCGCGTATGTCTGCGGCGAGAACTCCACACTTTTGAATTCCGTGGAGGGCAAAACCGGCCGCCCCCGCGTGAAGCCCCCGCATCTTGCGGACGTGGGGCTGTATCTCAAGCCCACGCTGGTCAACAACGTCGAATCCTTCGCCAACGTGCCCGTGATCCTCAACATGGGAGGCGCGGCGTTCTGTAGCTTAGGTACCCCGCAGGGCGGCGGCACAAAGCTCGTATGTCTTTCGGGGCATGTCAAAAACCGCGGCGTATTCGAAGTGCCGCTGGGCACGCCTTTAAAGGACATCCTCTATTCGCCCGCATACGGCGGGGGTACCTTCACCGGCCGGCCCATAGGCTTCTGCCACTTTGGCGGGCAGTCGGGGCCGATCGGCTTCCCGGAGCAGTTCGAGGATTGCGTCTATTCCTACGACGGCCTGTGGGACAAAGGGCTGACGGTGGGCTCCGGCGCCATCGTGGTGATGGACGACAGCGTGAGCGTAATCGACTACCTCGAATCCGTCATGGACTTTTTCGTACACGAATCCTGCGGCAAATGCACACCCTGCCGGGTGGGTACCACCCGGTTGCTGGAGTTGTTCCGCAGACTGCAGCGCGGCACGGCCAAGGCGGACGAAATGGAGCGGCTTGAGAGCATGCTCACGCATATGACGGAGCTCTCCGCCTGCGGGCTGGGGCAATCGGTTTCCGTATCGGTACGTTCCGCGCTCAAGCACCGCAGGGACGCCTTTACGGCGCTGATCAACTGACGGGTATCGATGAGACAGGAGGACTTCGCGATGCATGACAATGAGAACGCCATGGTACAACTGACAATAGACGGCAAGCCCGTTTGCGTAAAAAGCGGAACCACCATACTGGAGGCGGCAACCTCCGCCGGCGTTGAAATCCCCACGCTGTGCTACCTGAAGGATTTAACGCCCGAGGGCGCGTGCCGCATGTGCGTGGTGGAAGTGGAAGGCGGGCGCAAGGGCGGCCTGCCCACCGCCTGCACCGAGCACTGCGCGGAGGGTATGGTGGTGCATACCCGCTCCAAACGCGTGGTGGAATCCCGCAAATTTGTGCTGGATCTTTTATTGAGCAACCACGTGTTCAACTGCTTTTACTGCGCGCGCAACGGTTCCTGCAAGCTGCAGGACTACGCGCTGGAATACGGGCTGGAGAAAACCTCCTTCCCCGTGGGCAAAAATCCGCCCGTCAACGTGGTGGACGACAGCAACCCCTTTTACGAATTCCGCCCGGATAAATGCATTATGTGCCGCCGCTGCGTGCGCGTGTGCGAAAAACTGCAGGGCAGGGATACGTTAAGCGCCACGGGGCGCGGCTTTGACACCATGATCACCACCAGCTTCGGCCTGCCCCGCACGGACCCGGCCTGCGAAAGCTGCGGCAACTGCGTATCCGTCTGCCCGACGGGCGCGCTTTCTTCCTACGACAACAAGAAGTTCCGCTATTACGAGGTAAAGCGCGTGCGCACCACCTGCCCGCACTGCGGCACCGGCTGCCAGTTCGACCTGCTGGTGAAGGATAACCGTATCGTGGGCGTGGACCCTGCGGACGGCCCCTCCAACA
>JAEWWD010000017.1 GCA_023396535.1 Bacillota bacterium | reverse complement strand
CAGCAAGCGTCATGCTCTCCACGACTTCACCGTAGAAATCAAAAAAGCCGGGCGCGTCGATGATATTGACCTTTGTCCCGTTCCATTCATAGGGCGCGACCGCGGCGCCTATGGAAATGGTGCGGCGGGTTTCTTCCGGGTCATAGTCCGTGGTGGTGGAGCCATCCTCCACACGGCCCATACGATCGAGCAGGCCGGCATTGAAAAGCATAGCCTCGGTCAGCGTTGTTTTTCCCTCGCCGCCGTGCCCAAATATGCCGATGTTGCGGATTTGGTTCGCAGTGTATTCTTTCATTCGTGCCGTTCCCCCTGTAATTTCGGTTTTGTGTATTTGGCGATAAAAAAACGAACAGCCATGGACATTCCACGAAGTCGCTTGGTATCTCTTTTGATATCTAGATATCTTCATGGAAAGGCAATACCCAGGCCGCGCGCCCATTTTCTATACTATTGTATCAGCGCGGGCATGCTTTGTAAACCGTTTTTAGGGCCTGAAGCCCGCCGCGCGCGCCGGTTTTTTCCCGCGTGCACATTTATTGTTTGCATGCCTCATGGCGATATGCGATAATGTTACAGGACTCTAAACTACTGCCGGAGGAACCAATGTTATTCAACAAGCGCAATCAGGAGCCGGAAACGCCCAAGCTGCAGGGTGAGGACTTCGATATGTTCCCCAAGATGGAAGGCTATCGCTACGCGAAAGACGCGGACGCCGAGCAGGATGCGGAAGAACCGCAGGAGGCAGCCCCGCCTGAATTAACGGAATTCCAGAAGAAAATTGCGGATCTGCCGGACAAGCTGTGGAAACGCTATCAAATTCTTGCCGGAAGCCTGCTGGGGTTCTTATGCTCGTTCAGCATAGGCTTTTTGGGCAGAACGAAGACGTTTGGGGATATGAGCCTTATCATCGCGGCCGTGCTCGCATTGTTCGTACCCAATTTCTTTGAGAAGAAGGCGGGACGCAAAATAGCAGCCCTGCGCGCGGCGCTCATCATATCCATATTGGTATTCATGGGGTTGTATATGCTCTACGGCACCGTCATTAATCCGGACTACTTCAAGGCTTTGGATCAAGCGTCATAAAGTCTACTGAAAATGCCGCTCAATGAGCGGCATTTTAATTCCAGATTGAAATGTGACACATGGAAATCAATGTGGCCCGCTATCCATAAAGAATGTAGATCCCCTGCCTAATCATCCCCTGCCTAATCATCCCACTGGCTGCGGTATTTTTCCATAATGCCCCGCAGCAAGGAAGCCTGCGCCGGAGGCGTATAGGTAATTGCGTTGGCACCCGCCTCTATTGTCAGGGCTATACTGTCCACCGTAATACCGCCCGTCGCGATGATGGGTACATATGGATAGGCGCTTCTGATCTGGCGGACGATCTCCGCCGTGTTGGGTCCGCCCGAAACGTTGAAAATATCCGTTCCGGCTTCCAACCTGGCTTTGATATCCGTATGCTCGGACACTACGGTAACGACAACGGGGATATCTATAATGCGCTTGAGTCCCTCAATGGTCTCGTTTGGCGTGGGCGCGTTGACCACCACACCCATGGCACCCTGGAATTCCGCGTCCTGCGCGATATTGAGCGTACGCTTTCCTCCCGTAATGCCGCCGCCTACGCCGCAAAACACGGGGACATCCGCCACGGCCATGATGGCGTGCGTAATGGCGGGCTGGGGTGTGAACGGATAAACGGCTATGATCGCATTGGCGTTGATATTTTTGATAACTGCGACGTCGGTCGTAAATGCCAGCGATTTGATCAGCTTTCCGAATATGCTGATACCGGTCGCCTGTTTGATGATTTCAGGCACCTTGATCATGTGGCTGCGGAGCGTGCCTTCCAGTTCGGGTATATAACGATGATCTTCCATGATATCGCCCCTTTCCCTCTATCTATTTACTTGCCGGGCGTTTGTACTGCGGGCTCGAATGAACAGGATACTGGCTCCCGCGAAGAGTATCCGCTCACGTATGATGGCAGTATAGCATAATTCTTTCTCGAGCCGCAGGTTTCCTTCCTTCAAATACGGCTTTTTTGTAAATTTCCTGCGTTATATGCCATATGCGGCCGTTTTCCTCCCTATCCGCCAGATTTCGCTGCGCTTCGCGGTATCGGAACCGTTTCCGCGTTGAAAGCCTGGCAGGCTTATGGTACAATGTCGGGGAATTCGCCGAGGAAGGGTATTGCAAATGAAGCTGATCATCGCCTCAAACAACGCGCACAAAGTGCGCGAAATCAAAGAAATACTTGGAGAATATTTCCCCGCCATATACTCGCAGCGGGAGGCGGGCGTGACTCTGGAAGTGGAAGAGGACGGCGTCACATTCGCAGAGAACGCCGTCAAGAAGGCGGAACAAACGCTGCTGCATGCGCCCGGTTTTGACGCCGCCCTGGCCGACGACAGCGGTTTATCGGTAGACGCACTCAACGGCGCGCCCGGCGTATACAGCGCACGCTACGCGGGAGATGGGCATGACGACAACGCCAACAACGAAAAGCTGCTGAACAATATGCGGGATGTGCCCGATGCAAAGCGCGCCTGCCGGTTTGTTTCAGCGGTTGCGCTGGCGCGGCGTGGTCAGCCGACCGTCTGCACCGAAGGAGTATGCGAAGGAAGACTGCTGCACGCTCCTGCCGGAAACGGCGGCTTCGGATACGATCCCCTGTTCTATTACGAGCCCGCCGGGCTTTCTTTCGCACAAATGGACGCAGAGCAAAAGAACAGCGTCAGCCACCGGCGCAGGGCGCTGGAAGCGCTGCAGGCGCTGCTCGCGCAGGAACGAGGCGAATAATATCCCGCGCAAATCCCAGCAGAAATGCGCGGTTCGCTCCATACTCGAGGGATATGAACAGCCTGTATTTTCGGGCTGTTCTTCATTTTTTCAGCTCTTTGGAAAAATGCTGATAATCCTTTACAGTCTTCCAATCCCCGCCCCACTCCCAACCATGTTCGTCAAAGAGCTTATAGCAAAGGTCTTCTTTATTAATTTTGCCGGGAAAGTCCTTGGAGCGGTCGGCGTATATCGCCGCACTGTCAGGGTCCACGTTATTTCCCTTCACATATGGGTTAAAGAGCGGATTAACGTCTATTGCCATGCCATAGCTGTGCAGCGAGCGGGATTTAGTGCCCGCCACAAATCTGTAATTGAAACCGGATGTGTTGTTTGCCTCCGTCGATGCTTCGTCGTCAGCGTCAAAATCGTCCACCAGCCGGACGGAAGCCAACGGGTATTTGGCTTTGTATAACTCACGGAAAATATCCAGCACTTCTTTCGCCAGATCTTTGTGTACAATCAACTCCCCCTCCTGCACGTTACCCGAAAAATCATAGTGCATAATCCGAAGGTACCTCAAAGTATCATAG
>JAEWWD010000328.1 GCA_023396535.1 Bacillota bacterium | reverse complement strand
ATTTTTAACCATACATATTTCACAAGCGTTGTTTTGAATCCCCTCCCTTTTGGGCATACTCGCAGTACATAGATTTCTTCGGATGGGAAAGGAAGGAATTCAAATGGCTTGGAGTTTGGCCAGCTTGTTTGGAATCGACATAGGCATAGACCTCGGTACCGTCAATACGCTGATCGCCCGCAGAGGCGCCGGTATCATACTGCGCGAGCCGAGCGCGGTGGCGCTGGATCAGGAAAAGCGCATCGTCGCCATAGGGGACGACGCCGTACGGATGCTGGGGCGGACTCCCGGCGCCGTACAGGTGGTACGCCCGCTGCAGGACGGCGTAGTCGCAGACTACCGGCTCTGTGAAGCGATGCTTAAGCATTTCCTCGATAAAGCGCTTGGCCGCGCCGCGCGGCGCGCGGGCGTCCGCGCGGTATTGTGCGTACCCGGCTGTGTGACGGATGTGGAAAGGCGGGCGCTGGAGGAAGCCGCGCGCGGTGCGGGCGCACGCGCCGCCTTCCTGATGGACGAGCCCGTGGCCGCTGCCATAGGCGCAGGGCTGCCCGTGGACGAGCCCGTAGGCTCTCTCGTTGTGGATATCGGCGGCGGCACGACGGACGCGGCCGTACTGGCGCTGGGCGGCGTCGTCACCAAAGCCTCCGTGCGGGCGGGCGGAACGCATATTGACGCGGCGATCATGCAGTACGTCCGCCAGACCTACGGCATGAACATAGGCACACGTACCGCAGAGGAGATTAAACTTACCATAGGCGCCGCGCTGCCCTGCTCCACCAAATCCATGCAGGTACGCGGGCGCGATCTGAACAGCGGCCTGCCGCGCACGCTGGATCTTTCCGCTATGGAGGTATACCGGGCCATGCTGCCGCAGGTGGTGCACATACTATCCTGCGTACGCGAAGTGTTATCCATGACACCGCCGGAGCTCGCCGCGGATATTTACGACCGCGGCATGTGCCTGACGGGCGGCGGCGCTCTGCTTGAAGGGATTGCGGAGTTTTTCAGCGCCGAAACCGGCGTATCTGTGCGTATTGCGCCCGAGCCGCTCGATTGCGTAGCCGAAGGCGCGCGTATCGCCGTGGAAAACCTCTCCTACTACCGCAGCCACGCCGTCTGACGAAATGTACGCTTTGCGCAAAGCCGCCCGGCCGCCCTTGGCGCCGCGCGGCTTTTTTGCGCCGTCAGGTACTGTTTTTCACGGAGAACATTCACAACGCTGCCTTTGAAAACCAATCGTACTCAGGCGGAAATCGGCCTGATTTGTACGTGTAATAATATGTCCTCCCTGTAAACTGTATCCCGACCGTGTTGCGGTACGTTCGCCGTATGCTATAATAGGAAGGATCAAGCGCGCGACGCCGACGCGCTCGCGCAATGAACAATCACAAATGAATAATAACGGAAGAAAATCCTTCGGGATTAACAGGAAACCGGACGTCAAAACGCGTAAAATTCTCGACAGAGCGCCATATGAAGCTTTGTCGACAAGTGCGGAGGCGTAATGCGCAATCTGCTCAACAACAGGCCCCTTGTAATCGCGCTTGTAGCCGTGATGCTGCTGGCGCTTTTAGCGTTGCTCACCTCCGGCGACAGAACGCTGACTTTCTTTGAAAGCGCGGCGGGTACCGTACTGCAGCCCGTGCAAAGCTTTGCTTCGCGTGCGTCTGATTCCATCATCACATTCGTTGAGAGCATTTTCAACACCACGGACGCTGATCTTGAAAACCAGCAGCTCAAGGTGTATGTATCGCAACTGGAGCAGAGCCTCAACGAAATGGAGTCTCTGCGACAGGAAAACGAGCGTCTCAAATCGCTGCTCTCGTTTGCCGAAAGTACGCCGGATCTCACGTATGTCACCGGCACGGTCATAGGCCGCAGCCAGGGTATATGGTTCGATACGTTCACCATCAACGTGGGCCGCAGCCAGGGTGTGGAAAAGAATATGCCCGTCGTGAATGCGGACGGCCTGGTGGGCAGGGTCAGTGAAGTGGGAGCCACCTGGTCCAAGGTCATTGCACTTGTCGATTCGAGCACCAACGTCAGCGTCATGGTGGAACGTACGCGTGACAACGGCATGGTACGCGGCCTGCTGCAAGCCGGCACCGTTACAGACTCTCTGGAGCTGTATTACCTGCCCTCAGACAGCGACCTGACGCCCGGCGATAAAATCGTAACCTCCGGCATCGGCGGTATGTATCCCAAGGGGCTGGTGGTAGGCGAGGTATCCGAGGTCAGCCGTTCGGGTGAAAGCGACAGCAACGCCATCGTGACTCCGGCTGTGGATTTCAGACATATCGAAGAGGTTATGGTGGTAGTGGGCGTGCCTGCTCAGGAGGAAGGATCATGAATAAAAAGCTGACCGCCTTTGCCGTCATATTGCTGTGTATGTATCTCGATTCCATCGTGTTTGCCCGCATTAACCTGTTTGAAATACGTCCGGACGCCATGCTTGCCGCTACGGTGAGCTTCGCGGTGCTTACGGGTTCCTTCTCCGGCGCGGCGTTCGGCGCGGCGGGCGGGCTGCTGATGGATACGCTGTTCGGCCGCAGTCTGGGCTTATATGCCATACTGTACATGATCGCCGGTATGGCGGCCGGATATTTCTTTAAGAAGTTTTATGCGGACAACCTGATCGTGCCGGCAGCGGCGGCGGCAGCGGCCGGATTTATGAAAGACCTTATACTGGCGTTTCTCGTGTTCGCCGGCGGCGCCCGGTTTGGTTTCGCAGGCATACTGATACGCTACATCGTACCCAGCGCGCTCATGACGGGGCTGTTCTGCACGCTTATACATCCCGTACTCAAGCCTGCGCTGCTGACGCAGGTAAAGCGGCGGCAGGCCGACAGGCTGAGCCATTGACGCGCGGCTTTAACCGATAGGACCATACCGTTTGGAAGGGATCGTGGATGAAAAGCAAAGCTAAGGGAAGGTTTGCCATACTTGCGCTGGTGATGCTCGCTATGATGACGGCGCTTATTCTGCAGCTCGGCAACCTGACGCTTGCAAAGGGCGCCGAGTATGCCGCGCAAGCGGAAAGCCGCAGTACGGAAACCATGTATACCACCGGCGCGCGCGGACGTATACTCGACCGCAACGGTATCCCTCTCGCATACGATGAAACCAGCTACAACGTCCAGTTTTACCGCGATCCTGAACGTCTGGCCGACGACGACAGCGCGCTTTACACCGAATCTTTGCTGACCGCGATTTCCATCATTGAAAAGGGCGGCGGCACCATCATAGATACCTCGTATATCCGTATGAACGAGCAGGGCGAACTGTATTACGAGTGGGGCGTGGAAAGCGAAGGCGCTATCACAGCCCGGTACAAGAATTTCTGCAACGCCATGGGCTTCTCCATGGAAAACAAGGACGACCCGAGCACCTGGATTTCGGCGGCGGAGGCTTACCGCAAGCTCAGGAAATCCTGGAAAATCCCCGACGACCTTCCGTTTTCCGAAGCTGTCAAGGTCATGTCCATCCGCCAGGAAGTCAACATGAACAAGTGGCGCGCCTATGAGCCCGTTACCATCGCCTATAACGTATCCATGGACGTGGTAGCGGAACTGGATATGCGCCAAAGCGAGCTGCCCGGCATAGAGACAACGCAGAGTACATCCCGCGTATACCCGTGGGGTACTACGGCCGCCCACATACTGGGATACCTCAGCCGCCAGGTCACCGACAGCATGACGGAGGAAGGCATGGCGCGTATGGGCTTTGAAAAGGGCGACTACGCGGATATCAAGGATGTTTATACCACCAACAATAAGGGCGAGACCTTGGTAGATATGACCAAGCTTGGCTATTCCTACAATGATTACATAGGCATTGCCGGCGTGGAAAAGACAATGGAAAAATATCTGACCCCCAGCACCAGCGAACGGCGCGGCACCGAGACAATTGAAGTCAATAAGCACGGCACCATCACGCGGGAGCTGGACCGAACCGCCGCCGCCGACGGCGACGACGTCATGCTGACCATAGACCTGCCGCTGCAGACCGTCGTGGAGCACGCACTGCAGAACGCGATTGAGAAAATCCGCGCCGAGGAAGAAGCGAAACTCGCCGCCAATGAAGAGAATTACCGGAAGAAGAGACCGAACCTCGATATTAAAATGGCAGAGACTGGCAGCATTGTGGTGCTTAACGTCCGCACAGGACAGGTGCTGGCCATGGCGTCCTACCCTACGTTTGATCCCAACAAATTTATCTCCGGCCTTTCAGACGAGGATGCAACCGCGCTCTTCGGGGACGATTCCAATATGCCCACGCTCAACCGCGCCATCGCCTCGCGTCTGGCGCCCGGTTCCATATTCAAAATGGCGACCGGCCTTGCGGGACTCATGGAAGGAAAAATCACCACCACTACCGAGATCGACGACGGGGGCCTGTATACACACTTCGTCAGCGGCGACATCGTTGAAGTGAACGCGCCTTCCTGCTGGGTGGAACCACATTTCGAAAAACATGCGGACAGAACGATTTCTTCGGCGCTGACAGTAAGCTGCAACTATTTCTTTTTCACCGTGGCGGATATGCTGGGCATCGACAAGCTCAACGACTGGTCCACCAGGCTTGGGCTGAACACGGCCACGGGTATAGAACTGCCGGGCGAGCTGCAGAGCCACGTAGGCGGCCAGAAGGTACTTTACGATAATACGCTGCCCATCAATGAGCAAAAGAGCAGTCTGCCGAATTACGTATACAACGTGCTGCAGAACTACCTTAAGGAAGTGCTCAAGAGGCGCAGCATGGAAGTTGACGACGAGGCGGTCAAAACCTGCGCGCAGAAGCTGCTGCAACTGCAGAAAGGAAGCGGTACCTCTCAAGAGTTCGGCCCGGATATCCGCCGTATCCTGAGCGAGGAACTGGGCATCCCCGTCGGTATTACCATGACGCAGTCCTGGGTACACGATATCAACTCCATATTGACAGAACTGCAGTGGAAAGCGACCATGACCATCCGCGCCGGCATAGGTCAGGCATCTACACTGACGACGCCCATCGCCATCGCACGCTACGCCGCAACGTTCGGCAATGGCGGCACAGTGTTCGACGTGCATATCGTGGACCGCATATTGGATGAAAACGGATCCGTCGTCAAGCAGTTCGACCCGCAAGTGTACAACAAAATCGATGCGCCGGACGAATACTGGAACGCCATACGCCGCGGTTTGGAGGGCGTGGTTTCGCCGGAGGACGGCGGTACGGCGGCGGCGGCATTCAGCGAAGCATTCCGCGACGAAGACACAGGTTACTACAAATTGATCAGCGGCAAGTCGGGTACGGCTCAGATTTCCGCCTCCAACAACGTGGATATTGAAAACACCGCTTGGTTTGTCACGCTTCTCCCCCGCGACAATCCGGAAATCGTTATTATCACATGCATTCCCTACGGTTTGTCCGGTTCCCTTGCTGGCGGCCCGGCGGTTGAGGAAATCACCACATTCTATATAGACCGCAAAAACAGTGCGGCAAAGGACAACCTGGTCGGTGTCAACGGGCTCGTTCCCTGAGCCGGCGGGAGAGCATCCGTACTGTACCAATTCTCTGTTGACGGAAGGGATTTGCTGTCGTATTCTGGTATATATAGAGCACAGGAGGGAGAAGGCGCATGGAAGACGATGGCCGCCCGCTTTCTCAGGCCCCCGACCGCAGCGCACGGATGCAGGACGGCATATTAGGCGCGCTGCGCATGCGACAGTTTTTTATATGCCTGCAGCCGAAATTCGAGCTGCCGGGAAAGCGAATCGTAGGCGCCGAGACGTTGCTGCGCTGGAACGATCCGGAGGAAGGCATATTATTTCCCGCGGAATTCCTGCCTGCCGCCGAACACGCGGGCTATATGGAAGCGCTGGATTTATACGCCCTGGAGGAAGCCAGCCGCTGTATACGAGGCTGGATCGATAATCAAGTCCCCGTGGTACCGATCAGCGTCAATATTTCAGCCGCTTCCCTGCACGCGCCAGGGTTCTGCGATGCGGCGGTCGATTGCCTGAGCCGGTTTGATGTGCCGCCCTCCGGCATAGAATTCGAGTTTTCCGCGCGGTTCGCACAACTGCACCCTGCCAAACTCGCCGACATGATCGAATGCCTGCATCGGTATGGGTTCTCTTGCTGTATTGACGGGTTCTCCCAGAAAGTCGAAGTCAGCGCGTTGGATCATTTGAGCGCGTTTGAGGTGGATACCGTCAAATACAACTGCCGCGCCTGTGACAACCGTCAGGAAGAATGCGCGAATTCCTGCGCAAGTGCGTTTGCCCGCGCAAAGGAGCTGCACATCCGCATGCTCTGCGAAGGAGTCGAACGCCCGCAACAGTTGGATACGCTATATGCGGCCGGCTGCACACTCATGCAGGGATATGCGCTGAGCATGCCCGTCTCTACAGGGCTGTTCTCGCGAATGCTGTGCAGATAAAAGTGAATATTTTTTGCTAATTATACAGGCGCCGGGGTATCCCCCGGCGCTATTCATGTGCGAAAAACAATATGTTTCGTTCCTAATCCTTTTCAACCCTGGGCAGGTATTGATACAGCATGCAGGGCAGGCCGCCGTTGCTCAGCTTGCGGCGCTTGTCCGCACGCCGCCCGTAGGCGCGCTCGAATTCCCGATACGCGGTGAAAATGTTCACGCTCCAGCCGGTCAGCCCGTCGAATGCGGCGCGCATCTCCCGGTACAGCCTCTGGGCGTCCGCCGGGCTGAGCATGCGCTCCCCGTAGGGCGGATTGGTAACGAGCACGCCGCCGCTGCCAACGGGCGCGGTCTCTTTAACAGGCCTTACAACAAAACGCAACTTCACGCCGGCCTTTTGCGCGTGCCGCTTGCACAGCTCTATGCTGCGCGGGTCGATATCGCTGCCTTCAATATCGATGTGTGACGGGTCTATAGCGTCGCGCGCCTGCTCACGGGCTATCTCGAATGCGCGCCCGGGGAGAAATGCCCAGTTCTCCGCGGCAAAGCCACGATTTAAGCCCGGCGCGCGGTTTTGCGCGATCATTGCCGCCTCTATAGGCAGCGTGCCCGAGCCGCACATGGGGTCAAGGAATGGCCGCCCGCCGCGGTAGCGCGCAAGCAGCACAAGCCCCGCGCCCAGCGTTTCGCTAAGCGGCGCCGCCACATTCCAGGTACGGTAACCGCGCCGCGCAAGCCCCGCGCCGCAGGCATCCAGCGCGAGCGTGGCCGTGTCGCGCAGCATGCCGATCTCCACGATAACCTCTTTGCCTGTTTCGGGCAAATGTTGCGTGCGATATGCCGCGCGGAGGCTTTCGACGATGGCTTTTTTTGTGATGCGCTGGCAGTCCGGCACACTGAACAGGCCGCTCTTTGCGGATTTCCCCGTCACATGAATGTTCGCGTCCCGGGGGAGATATTCCTTCCATGGGAGCGCCTTGACGCCTTCGAACAGCTCGTCGAAGGTGGTCGCCTGAAAGCTGCCCACCTCCAGAAATACGCGCTCCGCCGCGCGCAAAAACAGCAAGGCGCGCGCAAGCGCAGTTTCGTTCCCCGAAAAACGCACGCGCGCGTCCAGTACTTCCGTAACGTCTATTTGAAGCGTCCGAAGCTCCATTGCGACTACGGATTCAAGCCCCAGCTTGCAGGTGGCGATCAATTGCATGTCAGTTCCGCTCATGCGCCAAGAGCCCGCATAATCTTGCCTATGGCGTTATTCAGCCGTACGGTGGATATGCCGTATGCCCCGCAAAGCTGCGCCTTTGTGACCTCTTCCTCGCGGTTGCGGCAGGCGATGTATTCGATAGCGGCGGCCAGGGCATATACCTGCTGTTCCCGAAGCTGCGGCAGGTTGGAACCGGCCGCTTTCATATAACGCTGAAACACGTCCACCGCTTCCATGATGCACGCGCCGGTACGAACATCCCGCATGGTTTCCATGGCGATCTCCAGCACCCGCTGGTAGCCGTTGGGCATGCTGCCCTTTGCGATAGAGCGCATACTGACGCGGCTTTGCACCAGGCGCCCGTCGAGATACGCGATATACGGCTCCTGCGCGCTCATATGCTTGAGCATGGCGAACACATCCTGCTTAACGGAGTCGGGCTGCGACTGGTCAAGCTGAAAATGCCTGAGCACGCGCTCCGCCTCGCGGTCGCCGAACCCCGCTATGATGGACAGCACCGCCCTCTTCGCGGAAGGCTCGGGCAGACGCAGGCTCCAGCACAGCAGCGAGCGGAAGTGTTCATCCGTCTGCCAGCGCTGTTTGAGTACGTCGCGCGACTGGCGGCTTGCCTCGTTGATGGTTCGCACGCGCCGCAGCACCTCAAGATACGGTACCTGATAATGGAATAGCCAATCGATATTTTCCGGCTTGCCGTTTGCCGCCCTGCGGCAGACGCGCCGGTAATACCCCGCTATAGTATCCGCCGGGTCGATCTTGAGCAGACGGTCATAGCACGCCTGCGCCTGCGCGTACTGCCCCAGATGATACCTGCACACGCCCAGCCGGTGCAGCGTGCCTTCGTCGTAAGGGAATGCGATCTGCAGCTTTTTCAGCACGGCAAGCGCATCCTGCATGCGATCCATTTCCATATATACGACAGCCATACGGTTCCAATCCTGGGGATCCTCCGTATTGGCCTGTTTGAGGAACTCCAGCTCCCGCTGCACGCCCTCCCCGTCCTTTGCGGCATGCAGGAACAGCAGCATATTGCAGTGGGCCTGCACATCGTCCGGCGCTTCCTTGAGCACGCCGTCCACCGTCTCCATGGCGCGCTTAAAATCCTTTTTACAGAAATACGCAAGCGCCAGGTTGCTGCGCACAAAGCGTATATCCGGCTGCTTTTTGGTCGCCTCGCCCAGCAGCTTCACGGCCTCGTCCATGCGTCCGTTCTCAAGAAGCTGCCGCCCGCGCGCGCAGGCGTTGAGCGCCTCACGCTCCTCCGGCGGCTGCACGCCGGGCATGGAGTAGAGCATGCCTTCGTCCTCTATGACGTCGAGCATATCCAGCGCGTCCGCAACGAATTCGCCGTCCGGGTCCAGCGCGAGATAGCTCTCCAGGCTGTCGTGGGCGTGAGAAAACTCCTGCAGACCCAGAAAATTGCAGGCAATGCCAAAAAAGCACTCCGCCGGGCTTTCGTTGAGCGAAAGCAACGGAAACAGCAACCGGTTGCTCTGCTCGTAGCGGCGCATCTCGGTGAGCACCTCCGCTATAGCGAGCTGTACATCCACGTTCTCGGGATCCCGCCGCTGCGCCTGATGATAGTAGCTAATCGCTTCAAGCAGGTCATTCCTGTCCAGCCGTTCAGAGCCGCGCTTTAGAAAAAACGCGCCGTCCCGCTCAAACGGAATCACCCTGCCTATACGCTTGTTTTTGTTTTCCTGCATCTGCTTTCTCCTAAATCAGAGGCCGTCTGAAATCGTTCACTGTTTACGAACCGCCCGCCCCGCCGGCCTCCTCCAGCAGCGCCGAAAGATCATCAGCCGTGAAGCCATACGCCTCGTTGCAGAATTGACAGGTCAGCTCCGCACCGCCATCGCGCTCGATCATATCCGTCAATTCCTCGCGCCCCAGCGCGATCAACGCGCGCTCTGTCCGCGCGCGGCTGCAGTCGCACTGCCAGCACGGCGTGAGGGTACCGACCATCTCGGGTTCCATATGCCCGAACATCGCGTCCATGGCGTGCTCCAGCTTTTCGCCCTGCTCCAGCCGCTCTGTCAGCTCGCCTATGGATCCGGCCAGCGCCTGCAGCTCGTCGACATATTCCTCCGGGCAGCCGGGCATCGGCTGCGCGATGATTCCGCCCGCCGCTAGTACAGCACCGTCTCCGGGCCGTACGCGCACGCCCAGATACACCAGACTGGGCTGTTGCTCGCTCACGGCAAAATACTGTGCAAAATCCTCCGCAATCTCGCCGGAAACGATATCGCACCCGCCCACATACGGCTCGCGCAGGGAAAGATCCCGCACCACCGTCAGGGTGCCCGTTCTTCCAACCGCGCCCGCAACATCCAGCTTTCCCTCCGCCGTCAGCGGCAACTCCACGGAAGGGTTCGCGATGTAGCCCTTTACCAGCCCGCCATAGCGCCCGGTGCATACAAGGTTGCCGGCAGGGCCGTCCCCGCGGAATATTGTTGTCAGGCTTTCGCTTTCGTGCTTGAGCTGCGAGGCCATCATGGCAGTCGCCATGAGCTGGCGCCCCAGCGCAGCCGTGCAAACGCGCGACAGGGAATGGATACGCCGCGCTTCCTCCACCATATCCCGGCCGGATATAGCGATAACCCGAATATCCCCCTGCCTGAGCAGTATGGACAGTAAACGATCCTCATTCATTTGATACACAGTTCTCTTCCTAATATAAACAATATAGTTTTTCCATCCGGCGAATGCCATGCAGTTTGCGCCATTACCATTATATACGCACTGCACAAAACTGTATGCGCTCCGTATCCGGCATGGGCGGTTCCCGCGTAAACGCCGCATACGCGGCGATTTCCCCAAATCCCGCCGCTTCGAGCGCCCCTGTCACCTCCCGCACGGAATGCGCGCGCTGCACATGGCGTTCGTCAAAGCGTCCGTACAGCGAACCCCGCTTTACAAAACAGGTCAGTTCCATCTCGCACAGGCGGCTTTTTTCATCGTACCGATTGCGCCAAAGATAGGCGCAGTCTTCCTCCGTTTCGCCGAACGTATTGCCGCCCAGCACCCGTTCGAGTTTATAGTGCGAGCTGATATCGAACAGGAATATGCCGCCGGGTTTTATCGCGGCCGCGGCGGACTTAAAAAAAGCGCGCACATCGGCCATACCCGTCAGGTAGTTCACACCGTCGCATGCACAAAGCAACGCGTCCACAGGACGATGCAGCGACAGTCTGCGCATATCCTGACAAACAAAGGGTATCGTAAGCCCCTGTGCGCGCGCCTTATCCTGTGCTATGCGAAGCATATCGTCAGACGCGTCAAGACCCGTTAGAGAATATCCTTCCCTGGCAAGGCGAATGGCAAACTCACCGGTACCACAGGCGCAGTCCAGCACGGTATGCGCCCCGCCGTGGTCTTCAAGCAGCGCCATGAGATACGCCGTCCAGCCGGCGTAATCCACATCCCGCATCAGCGTATCGTAAACGCCCGCAAATTTGCCGTAGCTTTCGCCCATGCATCCTCCCATTTTAGTCTGCACATATTTTACACCCTTTGCGTAGTATACGCAATGCCGGCAGGACGGCGCTGCACCATAGGCGCGGCGTATACGCGCAGGCTGGCCGAACATTCCCTGCAAATTCTGGGTAAATGTATGCGGGAACCGCATTGACTTTGCATTAACGCTGTGCTATACTTTCGTCCAATCGTATATGTGTGGATTTTTATACGCACATATACAATAGAACAGGAGGTTCCGTACCAATGAAACAGTACAACGTCGCGGTCGTCGGCGCGACCGGTATGGTCGGCCGCAAATTCCTGCAGGTGCTCGAAGAGCGCAAGCTTCACGTTGCGAACTACTATCTGTTCGCTTCCAAGCGCAGCGCGGGCACTACCTTGCCCTTTATGGGCGAGACTTACACCGTGCGGGAACTGACCGAGACTTGCATGGACGGACTCGATGTGGATATCGCGCTGTTTTCTGCCGGCGCGGGCACGTCTTTACAATTCGCACCCATCGTCGCGCGCTATGGCGCGGTGGTAATCGATAATTCAAGCTGTTGGCGCATGGATCCCGACGTCCCGCTGGTGGTACCCGAAGCCAACGCGGACGCAATCCCCCAGTACAGGAAAAAGGGCATTATCGCGAATCCCAACTGCTCCACCATACAGGCCGTCGTCGCGCTCAAACCTCTGGCCGACAAATATGGCCTGAAACGCGTGGTGTATTCCACCTATCAGGCGGTTTCCGGCGCGGGCCAGCAGGGTTATTCGGATCTCGCGGAAGGCCTGCAGGGCCACCCGCCCAAAAAGTTCCCGCAACCCATCGCCGGCAATGTGCTCCCGCAGATAGACGTGTTCCTCGATAGCGGCTACACTAAAGAGGAACAGAAGATGATAGACGAAACCCGCAAGATACTTTCGTTGCCCAATCTCGCCGTCACGGCGACAACGGTGCGCGTACCCGTATACCACGGCCACAGTGAAAGCATCAACGTGGAATTGAACGCGCCCTTCGAACTCGACGAACTGCGCGACACCTTGCGCAACGCGCCCGGCATCGTGGTAATGGACGATCCGCAGCACGGCGTTTACCCCATGCCCATTCAGGCCGAGGATACAGACCCGGTGTACGTCGGCCGTATCCGTCGCGATTTCTCCGTGGAGAACGGCGTCAACCTTTGGTGCGTGGCGGATAATATCCGCAAGGGCGCGGCGACCAACGCCGTACAAATCGCGCAGGAGCTTATCCGTCAGTGGGAGAATGCTTAACGGGCGCGTTGCCCGTACTCGCTGAAACAGGTTACTCTATCCGGCGCAGAGAAACGTTCTCTGCGCCGCCTTTTTTAAAGGACGGCCGCCGGGGCTTCCCTGCCGCCGGCCAACACACGACACGGCAAGCTTAGCCTGCAAAGGAGAAACGTATATGATCAAAGTCATCGTCAACGGCGCCTGCGGCCAAATGGGCTCCACCATCGTACAGCTTCTGTTGGAGAGCCCCAAGGATTTCCTTCCGCTCGCGGGAGTGAGCAAAACCAGCTGCGCCATGACTTCCTATCCTCTGGTTCACGATATATTAGAAGCGCCTTCCAGCGCGGACGTGGTGTTCGACTTTTCGCACCCCAGCGCAATTCCGACCGTAGTGGAATACTGCAAAAAGAACGGCGCGCGTCTGGTTATGGGGACAACCGGCCTCAATGACGGCGAGTTTTCCCTCCTTCGCAGCGCGTCCGCCGCAATTCCCATATTCTACAGCGGCAACATGTCGCTCGGCGTAAGCCTGCAGATAGAGCTGATTAAAAAGGCCGCCGCCATGCTGGGTGAGGAGTTCGACATTGAAATCACGGAACGCCACCATCGCAAGAAACTCGACTCTCCGAGCGGGACTGCGCTGATGCTCGCAAACGCGCTCAATGAAAAATTCAACGATCCCCGCAAGCTGCAGTTCGGTCGCCACGGCGCGAGCCGCCGCGCCAAAAACGAGATCGGCGTGCATTCCATACGCGGCGGAACCATTACGGGCGAACACGACGTGGAGTTTTTTGGCACGGACGAGTCCGTATCCATCAGCCACAGGGCGTACTCCCGCCGCATATTCGGCCTGGGCGCGCTGCGCGCCGCGCAGTTCCTGCTGCATCAGGAACCGGGTCTGTACGACATGCGCGACCTTCTCGCCGCACGCGAGGCGCTTTCCCGCCTGTATACCGAGGACGGACAGGCCGTCGTTACCGTCAGTTCCCTGCCGCACGAGCCGGATACGCTGGGAGCGATATTCGGCGTTATCGCGCAAAACGGCATATTTGTGGATATGATCAGCATGACAGCCCCCTCCGCCATGGTGGGGGAAGTCAGCTTCTCCTTGCCCCAGGACCAGCTCGTCGCCGCCAAAGCGGCGCTGAAGACCCTGCGTCCGCGCTATATGGGCATGGATATCCATGCGCTGGAGAATGTAACCAAGCTGACGGTGGAGGACCAACGCATGGCGCATGAGTTCGGCATAGCGGGCAAGCTGTTCGCGGCGCTGGCGGAAGCGGGCGTGCGCATAGAGCTCGTGACCACCAGCGAGACCAAAATCTCCTGCTGTGTTAAGAGTGACGACGTCGCCCGCGCGCTTGACGTCATCGCCAAACAGTTTGAAATGTAGAGAGCAAACTTGTAAAGGGTGTCGGAGAACTCCGTCCCCCAACACCCGCCACGGATAGCGGCCTATCAGCCCATCACATCCGAATGGTTTTGGTCGCTACGGCGTCCGCGAACGCGCGG
The DNA here is from genome assembly GCA_023396535.1 of Bacillota bacterium. Lineage (GTDB taxonomy): Bacteria > Bacillota > Clostridia > Christensenellales > CAG-138 > JAEWWD01. The sequence continues at coordinate 1,579 of JAEWWD010000328.1, read as the reverse complement.
TCGTGCTCCACAAACAGCATGGTGGGCTTATACGCTTTAAGCAAATCCTCTATCTGCATGCGGGAGAGCACGTCGATATAGTTGAGCGGTTCGTCCCATAGGTAAAAATGCGCGCGCTCACAAAGGCTTTTCGCGATCAGCACCTTTTTATGCTGCCCCATGGAATAGGTACGCATATCCTGCTCAAAATGCGCGCGCAGGAAGTCCAGCTTGCGCAATATCGTCAAAAACAGGCTTACGTCGATATTGGACCGCCGCGCAAACGTCATGAGATCCCCATTAAGAAACGACGTATCCTGCGGTACGTAAGACACGACCAATCCGCTTGCAAGCCTGAGCTCGCCGCCATGCGGAATATCCTCCCCGTTCATCAACTTGACGACGCTGGATTTTCCAGAGCCGTTGCGGCCTGTGAGCGCCACGCGGTCTCCCGGCTCCACAGTGAAATCCAGTCCTCCAAACACTTCGCGTTCGCCGTAACGAACGCATAAACCCCGCGCCTCAATAAGGCGCTTTGCGTGGTGGATAAGCGGCCGCAGTACGAGCGGACTGTTGTATTCCACATCCTTGAGCAGCGCTTCCTTTTCTTCAATGGCGTTCTGCCGGCGCGCCTCTATGGACTTGGCTCGCTTCATCATTTTGGCGGATTTGTGGCCGATATAGCCCCTGTCGGGAGCCCCCGCTCCGATTTTCGCCGCCTCCGCTTCATCCGACCAGCCGGACGCGCGCCGTGCCGCTTCGGACAGGCGGCGGATATCGGCCTGCAGCTTCTCGTTCTCCCCGCGCTCAAATGCTTCCCGCCTGTCCCGTTCGCGCTGCCAAACGGAAAAGTTGCCGCGAACGACCTCAAAACCCGATTTGTTGATGGCGAGTATGTGATCAACACACGAGTCCAGAAACGCCCTGTCGTGGGACACGAGCAGGAAGCCCCGCTTATGGGAAAGATAATCCGCCACCACGGCGCGTCCCTCGACATCCAGATGATTGGTTGGCTCGTCGATCAGCAAAAAACGATCCTCCTTCACGAACAATGCGGCAAGCAGCGCCTTTGTACGCTCGCCGCTGCTGAGCGTATGAAACGGGCGCGACAGCGTATCCTCCCCTACGCAAAGCAGGGAAAGTTCCCTCATAAGCTCCCATTCCTCCGCCCCGCCGGATACGCGTATCAGAACGGACAACGTATCGGCGGCATCGTCGGGTACGTCGAATGGAAAATAGTCGCATTCGACACAAGAGGATATACTGCCCTGATAGGGATATTCTCCCATCAGCAGCTTTAAAAAAGTCGTTTTGCCGCGCCCGTTGCGGCCGACAAACCCCAGCTTCCAATCCGTATCCAAACTGAACGAGACATGGTCGAATATCGTCTCGGCACTGCCGTCATAAGAAAATGTAAGGCCCGAAACCTTAATCTGCGACATAGGCACCTCCTATACAGGCAAGCGCCGGTCGGCGTTTGCCATAAAAAACACAAAAGCGGCGGGAAAGCAATCCCGCCGCTTCAGGCATGCATAAAAAATGCCGTAAAGCTCGAAGGGTATGGAATGCTCGCTTTCCCGCAACGGCGCAAACAACGCGG
>JAEWWD010000326.1 GCA_023396535.1 Bacillota bacterium | reverse complement strand
GATGTACACAGCGGCCATCCGCGTAAGCATACCGACAAGTCCCGAGAAATTCGGATTCGCCGTTCCGACAAGAGGCAATATATAATCGTTGATCAGGGGTTTGAGAAAATACGTACCCGCGATGGTTGCGCCCGTACTGATCAGCAGGCATACCAAAGCGAATGCCATGCGCACTCTGTATGCGCTCATATAACGCAACACGCGGCGCAACGTGCCTTTTGTATCCTTGGGCTTGCCGTGCGCGCCCCTCCCCCGCATTGGTCCGTTAATTGGCGGCATAGTCTTCCACCCCCTTCTGCTGCGAGATAGCTACCTCGCGATATATCTCGCTCCTTTGCATAAGCTCCCTGTGTGTACCGATGTCAGATACCCGCCCCTCGTCCAGCACGATGATCTTATCCGCGTCCATCACCGAGGCGACGCGCTGCGCGATGATGATGGTCGTCATGCCTGAAAGCCGCTTTTTGAAGCCGCTGCGTATCGACTGATCCGTAGCGGTATCCACGGCGCTGGTGCTGTCGTCCAGTATCATGATTTTGGGCTGCTTCAAAAGCGCACGCGCAATGCACAACCGCTGCTTCTGCCCGCCGGAAACATTTACGCCCCCTTGGCCGAGATCCGTATCATAGCCCTTAGGGAAGCTGATAATGAATTCGTGCGCCTGCGCGATACGGCATGCCTCGGCGATCTCCTCATCCGTAGCGTGCTCGTTCCCCCAGCGCAGGTTTTCACGTATAGTGCCGGAGAACAGCACATTTTTCTGCAGTACCATGGCGACGGCGTCGCGCAGCGCCTTGAGGTTATAGTCGCGTACATCGTGACCCCCCACGAATATACTGCCCTCCTGCACGTCGTACAGGCGCGGGATGAGCTGCACAAGAGTCGTCTTCGCGGAGCCTGTCGCGCCCATGACGCCCACGATTTCACCCGGCCGTATGGTAAAGCTGATATTTTTCAGCGTCGATTCTTCGCTCGTGCTGCTGTAGCGGAAGCTGACGTCCTCAAACTCCACGCCGCCGTCCGGCACCTCCGTCAGGCCGCCGCCCGCCGGGTTCACGATTCCAGGCGTTTCATCCAGCACCTCGACGATGCGGTTGAACGAAGCCCGGTTGATAACAAACATGATGAACACCATGCCCAGCATCATCAGCGACATAAGTATCTGCATGGTATAGGTCAGGAAACTCATCAGATCGCCCGTCAGCATACCGCCGCCTATGACCTTGACGCCGCCAAACCAGGCAAGGGCCAACATACAGCCGTACATCACGAACTGCATGGCCGGCATGCTCCATATCACGATTTTTTCCGCGGCAAGCTGCATATCCCGCACGCGGCCCGCCGCTTCCTTGAATTTCTCGTTCTCGTGGTTTTCCCGCACAAACGCCTTCACGACGCGCATGCCAATGAGATCCTCCTGCACGTCCGCGTTCATCCTGTCGTATTCTTTCAACATCTTCACAAAGCGCGGATGCGCGTTGAACATGATGAGCGCCATGATGGCGGCAAGCACAGGCGTGGCAAGCATAAATATGACCGCCAACTCCGCATTGATTGTGATCGCCATGACGACGGCCAGAATAAGCATCGTCGGCGCGCGAATCGCCATGCGGATGGCCATCATGAACAGGTTTTGCATGTTGTTGACGTCCGTGGTCAGCCTCGTTACAAGACTTGCAGTGCTGAACTTATCGACGTTTGCGAACGAAAAATCCAGCACCTTATTAAAGAGCGCTTCGCGTATGTTTCTCGCGAAACCCGCGGCGGCGGTTGCCGCCAGTCGTGCGGAAAGAGCGCCGAACGTCAGCGACACAACGGCCATGCCGATCATGATGAGCCCTATTTTCACGATATAGGCCACGTCCGCGTTCATGACGCCGACGTTGACGATGCGCGCCATCAGCAGCGGAATAGTGACCTCCAACCCCACCTCGCCTATCATGGCGACCGGCGTCAGTATGGTCTGCTTTTTGAATTCGCCGATATATCGCGCGAGTTTCTTTATCATTCCCCGTGTTCCTCCCGCTTGTGATTACACAATTCCTTCTTCATCTTCATGAAGGCAAAGAGATCCATGTTCTCTGCGTCCAACGACGCGCGCCGAGCGGCCTTAAACAGCAGCCGTTCGGTATATTCCGAAAGCGTTGCGAGCTCTTCGTCCGTCAGCTCCGCAAACAAATCCCTGTCCAGCTCGTCGAAATATTCCCGGCAGCGGGAAGCTACTTCTTCGCCCTTTTTCGTCAGGTACAGCCCCAGGCATCGGTTATCCGCCTGCCGGTGTTTATCCAAAAGTCCGTCCCGCTGCATACGCTTGGTGGATTGCGCAATGGACGAAGGCGTTATCAGCAACGTCTCCGCGATATCTACCTGCGTGCAGCCAGGATGCGTTGAGATGTATTCCAGCACCGGCAATTGCCCATGGTGCAGGGATAGACTTTCCGCCGCCCTGCGAAGCGTAATGTGCCGTATCCAATGCAGCTTTTCCATCTGCCGGACAGTTTTTATATGCCGGCTTTCCATTCTTTTTCCCTCCAAATATATTAATTAAGTACTTCACTATTCGCATTGTCTCAGTATGCTCTTGAATTCCCGTTTTGTAAAGAGCGAAACTATATTCATATTGTAAAAAAAGTGTGAAGCGGCTCAACGTGGTTGTTCTATACATACCAAATGATGCGGACAAAAAGCCCGCCGTACGGCGGGCCCCGCGTATCGACAAACCTTCCCCGGGGGGGTGTGGGGGATTCGCAAATCCCCCACTTTCAATCCAATTTGACGACATGCGCGTCAAATTGGTGAAAAAAATGCCGCCATAGCGGCGTTTTAACCCACAGGAAACCCATCAACAAAGTCCGCAGGACTTTGTTGATGGCCTGAGCCCGCTGTACGGCGGGCCTACGAACACATTTATAACAACGCTTCTCGGGCTAACGGTCGTTACGCGCCGTAAAGTTCTTTTGTTTTATGAAACGCGACAAGAAAGTAAATCCCCATCGCGAAGCCTGCAATAATGGAGAGTATATTGAGCACAGGTATCAGATACAGAAGGAATACGGCAGCCGAAACAATAGCGTATGCTTTCCAGACCTGAAGCAGCTTGGCGCCGTCCAAATCCCGCATCTGCAACTGTTCAATATCCATCACGCCAAGTACGATGGAATACGAAATATACAGCGAAATGCCGGTGGAAATAAGGCCAAGCAGCCATGCGCCGATGCCCGCTGAAGCGGTAACCCCCAGCAAATCAAACAGATACAGCGCGCCCGCATAGATCGCCATCCCCAGAAC
>JAEWWD010000323.1 GCA_023396535.1 Bacillota bacterium | reverse complement strand
CGTGACAGGCGTTTTATTGGTGTAGACAATGTCTGCGTCGCCTATGCGCTGCGCGACGCTGTCGGCGTTTGTCCGGTCGTACACCGTCAGTTCGCCCAGAGCGGCCAAAGCATCCCAGGACAGATCGCCGGGATTTTCTGTATAGCCGTCGAGTATTACGATTTTTGACATGGGTACTTCTCCTTTATAAATGATAGGCAGGTTTCCCCGCCGTAGAATCATGAAGTGATATGAAACATTATAAGTCCCTGTCGACAGGAAGGTCAACCCCGCCCGACTGAAGCATACCCTGCTGAAATTCGTACATACAATGAAAACGTACGTATAGGAAGGCGGGGGAAAGAAATGGACGGCTTTCTGAACAATATATCCGAAATAAACGCCGCCGTGAAAAGCGTGTTGTGGGGGGCGCCCATGCTGGCGCTGCTCATGGGGACGGGGATATGGCTGACGGTGCGCTGCGGATTTTTTCAGTTTACGCACTTTGGCCATGCCATGAAAACAATACTCAGGCCGCGGAAGGGGAGACCCGCTTCCGGCCGGGGGGCAGTATCCCCCTTTCAGGCGGTGACGACGGCGCTTGCCGCCACGATAGGCACGGGCAACATCGCTGGCGTGGCCGGGGCCATCGCGCTGGGAGGGCCGGGCGCTTTATTCTGGATGTGGATATCCGCGCTTGTCGGCATGGCGACGAAATATGCGGAGGTAGTGCTTGCCGTACGTTTTCGCAAACGCAACAGGCGAGGAGATTGGGTTGGCGGTCCCATGTACTATATCACTACGGGCTTGGGCCGGCAATGGCGCTGGCTTGCCGTGCTGTTCGCGCTTTTTGGCGCGCTGGCGGCGTTCGGCATAGGTAATATGGCGCAGATCAATACCATTGCGTCCTCCATAGCGGTGCTGACCCGCAGTTTTCTACCGGGCGCAAGCGGGACGGAACCGATCATCAAAGCAGGCGTCGGAGTAGCTATTGCGGCGCTTTCGGGGCTCGTGCTCATAGGCGGACTTAAGCGTATAGGCAGTGTGACGGAGCGGCTGATACCGGCCGCCTGTATCGCCTATGTGCTGTGCTGCCTTGCGGTCATCATTCTTCATATCGAAAGATTGGGCGACGTTTTTCGGGAAATACTGGATAGCGCCTTTCATCCTTACGCCATAGCGGGTGGCGCGGCCGGAATAACGGCGCGGCAGGCTCTGCGCTGTGGCGTGTCGCGAGGGGTATTTTCCAATGAGGCCGGTATGGGGTCCGCCTCCATCGCGCATGCGGCAGCGGATACGGACAGCCCTGCCCGGCAGGGATTGTACGGTATATTTGAGGTGTTTGTAGATACCATACTGACCTGTTCGCTGACGGGATTAGCCGTGCTGGTGAGCGGCGTTCCGGTTGCTTATGGCCAAAGCACGGGTGCGGAGCTGACGATAGGTGCGTTCGCGACGACGTTTGGCGGGCGAACGGCAAGCGTTATCGTGGCGACGGGAATCACGCTGTTTGCGGGCGCGACTATACTGAGCTGGGCGCTTTATGGCATGCGGTGTGCGGAGTATTTACTGGGGCCTCGGGTCGTATTGCCATACCAGGTGCTGTATCTGCTGTTCACAGTACTGGGCGCCGTACTGGAATTATCGTTTGTATGGGATATCTCGGAGACTCTCAACGGGCTTATGGCGATCCCAAATCTTATCGCCGTATTTGCGCTATCCGGCGTGGTGGCCGGCATAACGCGGAAATACCGTGGAAGTCTGTATATTGGCAAATAGATGTAAGCGGCTAAATTAGCACGGAAAATGCAAAATTCTCAATGCTCTTGAGATGCTCCGCGCGGGTGATGATAAACTCCAGCTCCAGCACGGACTGCGGCTTATCCTGCACCTGCACCAGTCTGAGGCAGCCACCGACTGCGGCTTCAAGCCCTTCCACCGCTTCATGGTGGAGAAACAGATGCAGTATGGAGCGATCCCTGTCCAGTTGGTCATGCATACGCTGCACCTCCTCCAAGGCTGTATTCCAGTCGTCGTGAAGCACGGCATTCAACGCGGTTTCAGCCCGGGCATTGATTTCATCGGTAGACCGGGTCAAAAAGCGGCAGGGGAAAATAAAAAGCGCAATCAGCAAAGCGACGCTTACGGTATTCGCGATACGTTTAATCATGTGCTTCCTCCCGGCTTGCCCGTTTTGCGCATGCAGGTGCGTCCGCCATGCTTCTGGTAGCTCTGGGCATACAGTTTACCGTCAGGGGAAAGGCTTGCGAAGAATATCTGTTTGGGAGACGCAAAGCCCATTTGTTTGAGCTGTTCCGTCAGCCAATCCACCGTATGTCCGTAAAGCGAAAGCGCGCGGGCGTGTACTTTGCCGTCTAGCACTACCAGCTCCGCCGGCTTGTCCGCATGGGGCGCAAGTTTGCAGTCGGCAACGGTGGGCTGCTGCTTATCTCCCTTGAGCAATACGCTCAGATTCCCGTCGGTCTCAATGATGGCGTATGAAACATCGCCGATATCGAACACGTCCTTGCCGCGCAACTGCTCCATCAGGTCGTTGATGGTGTAATAGGCGGTTCGCATGACGTCCTCCTGCAATATGCCGTTTGCGATAATGATCTGCGGCTTGCCAGCGAGCAGCGCGCGGGCCCGCTCGCTTTTGAGGGAAAGGAATGCCGCGAGCTGTTGCAGCAGGAACAGCGCGAGTATGGGGATGATACCGTACACCAGCGGGACGCTCGTGTTGCCTATAGGGTTGCTTGCGAGGTCCGCGATCAACAGCGTAAACACAAGGTCGAAAGGCTGCAGATCGCTGATCTGTCGCTTGCCCATCAATCGTATGATCAGGAATACCAGAACATACAGTATCATCGCGCGCAAAAACAATGTCAGCATGTTGTCGCCTCCCGCTACTAATTTCTCCCCGCCCATTCGCAAATATTCAACGCGCATAATTGGTTTACGCCGCATATAGTGAAGCAGGGCGGTGGTTTTTTCGCCGTGCCGCAATTCCAACGGAGGTGTGCGCTGTGCCAAGAATTTTTCTGAGCCCTTCCACGCAAGAATCTAACGAATATGTTACTGGCGGTAGCGAGGAGTATCATATGAATCTTCTTGCGGATGCACTGGAGCCGTACTTGCGCGCAAGCGGCATTCAGTTCGTACGCAATACTCCTGAAATGACGGCGGCTTCTTCCATACGGGCTTCCAACGCGGAAGATTTCGACCTGCATCTTGCGCTGCACTCCAATGCCGCGCCGGAAGGGCGTTATGGCCAGGTACGCGGGGTGGATGTGTATTATTCCCCCAATAGCCAAAGGGGCCAGCGCGCTGCCAACATCGTTGCGGATAATTTTAAGGATATTTATCCTGATCCGAACCTTGTTCGCGCGATTCCGACCACCAGCATCGGCGAAGTACGGCAAACGAGGGCGCCCTCGGTATTTATTGAGCTCGCGTACCATGATAACGAAGAGGACGCAAACTGGATTGTGGACAATATGGACGCCATCGCCCGCAGCATCGCCCTTTCGCTGACGGAGTTCTTCAACATTCCCTTTGTATGGCCGGCTGCGCCTCGAACAGGTACGGTGGCCGTTTCAAGCGGCACGCTCAACATCCGCAGCGGTCCGAGCAGGGAATCAAGAGTCATCGCAAGCGCGCGCAACGGGGATCAGTTGACGATACTCGGCGAGATTGGCGAATGGTACGCTGTTGAGTATGGGAATCAGTACGGCTTTGCGAACAAGGCCTATGTGCGCTGATATTCTTTTGCGTGCATGAAAAAAGCCCCCTTGGCGGGGGTGGCGGGCAGGATTATGAATATGGGATGCGGCCGGTCAGAACAAGACATTCGGACGGCCGTTTTCTTATGCCTGGGGATGCGGCTTTACTGCCTGCTCGGCTTCAATACGCCGCATCCCATACCTGCATGAGACGGTTCCATGTAGCGGGACCGACGATACCGTCCGCCGCCAGGTCGAACAGCCCCTGGAAGGCGAGCACGGCGTTGCGCGTCTGCGGGCCGAATATGCCATCCGCGCTCACGGGCAGCAGCGCCCCATAGGCGGACGCAAGGTCGTTGAGATATCGCTGCAGCGTACGCACGGCGTCTCCGCGCGACCCCTGGCGCAGCAAACGGCCCGGATAGGGGACCACGGCGTCGGGGAGCGGTAAGCCCTCGCCTTCTATTTCGCTCAGGCCCGTCACGCTTGTGTAGACCCGTGAGATTGCGTACCATGTCGCGGGGCCGACGATGCCGTCCTGCGTGAGGTTGAATATTCTTTGGAACGCGCGTACGGCGGCCTCCGTTTCGGGGCCGAAATACCCGGTGGAGCTGGATATGGAGGGAATGGCGGGGTAATCCTGCCGGATGCGCAACAACTGCCTCTGAATGGCGCGCACATATTCGCCCTGGCTGCCGCGCCGCAGCAGATAACCGGGGTAAGAGGCCACGATGCCGCGAATATTGTCGGTTTCCACGAGCTCCACGTCGTCGCCGTAATAATGCTGCAGCATTTCAAGCGGCGTATACCCGCGATCTGCCAGCGTCACGGTGCCCCATTGGGACAGCCCGTTGCAGGTAGTTGTGCTGCCGTTGCAATATGATGCAAACAGCGGTTGAAGCCGGCCCTCGCGGCGGGGATATTCGTTGAATATCTCATCCACCAGCTCGCTGATGTTGCCGTATATGTTTCGTCCTTCCACGAACGCCTGATCATAAGATGTGGTGTTTGTGATATTAAAGTTATAGCCGCGGCTCGGGTACCATTCGGTAAATACCCTGTTGAGCACGAAGCCCACCTGTGCGTGGATATTGGCGCGGAGCGCGTCCTCCGGCCACGTGGGGAAGATTTCGCTGCTGGCTACGTTTTTAATGTAGTCCGTGAAGGATACGGTCACATTCCTTGCGTTGGAATCCGGTGTGCCCAAGTGTACGGTGACCGCCTCCGGAATATAGACGATCCGCGGTACGCGCGTGTCCTGCTGCAAGGCGGGTACGGCGAATTCCATTAATACAGGGTCCGTGGCAGGGACTTGAAACGGATAAAACGCCTGTGTGTCGGAATCAGGCGGGCCTACCGGATTGCGCGGAGTGGTTTCCAGTACGGCGGGTTCGGGTATCTCGATTACGGTTTCCTCGGGCTCAGGCTGCAGCAGGGCGGTGATCGCGCGGGGCGCGAACACGGTGATGGAAGCGGCGCCTGCTTCCTCCATGCGTACCGGAACGATGGATTCGATGTTGGGAAACACCTGCACGCCCACCACGCGCACGGGCGTATAGCCCGTTGCGCTGACGGAAACGTTATAGCGCGAAAAGGGCGGCTGCGCGCTGTCCGGCCTGAGGCTTGCTTCTACCGGAGGGGCGGGTACCGTCAGCGCGGGCGTACGGCCGCTTGAATCCGTGACGAGCGAGGAGGATTCCTCCGTTTCCTGTGAGGTAACGGTAACCTGCGCGTTTGCGATGGGGAGCGGACGATCGGCCCGCTTGACTTCTACGACGATCGTTCCCTGTGGCATGGGTGTACCATCCTCCTGCATAGAGACTGATGCCCTATTCTATGCGAAGCCTGGCGGAAAATGAGTGGTGGACATGCCGTAAGTAAACAATAGATCATGTCAGGCCCGCTTTATGCCGGCAGAAAATACTGCGGCCGGCAGGCACAACGCGAGCAGTACGGGGAACAGCGGGGTATAGGAGCCGTATAGTGTGCGTATGCTTCCTGCTAGGATGGGCCCCAATAGAGAGGCAGGCAGTATATTCAGCGTAGCCACTCCATAATTAAGCGCGTAATGTCGAACGCCGTACATATGGTTTGTGGATGACGCGACCAGCGCGGGTACGCCGCCGTAACCGGCGCCAAGCAACAGGAATCCTGTGACCACAAGAGGCACGCTATTGATAAGGGACGCAGCATATAGTATCGGAATGGAAACGGCCAGGACCGCGGTATCCAGTAGCATGGCCGTTTTGCGGCCAAGCTTGTCGAACAGGCCGCCAAACGCAAGCCGGCTCAGCCCGTTGCAAACGGATATCATCCCGGACGCCATCGTTGCAATGGCGGCGGGGGCGCCGGTTTCCACGGCGAACGGCACGGCTTGCCCTATTATGGAAAACCCCACTGCGCTCAACAGCAGCGCCCATGAAAATAAAAACCAGAACGAGTGTCTTCGCAGCATTTCTCGCGGCGTATATCCTTGCGCGTTCTGTGCGCTTTGCGGCCTCGCCGGCAGCGTCTCCGCCTCCGTGGACGCGGGGGCGCGAAGCAGCAGAGAACCGGCAAATAGCACAAGCGAAAACAACAGGGAAAACAGCAGGAACGTCGCGCGCCAGCCGTTACGGGTAATCAAAAACGACGCGCCGGTACCCAATAGAAGCGCGCCAAGCCCAAAGCCGGTCAGCAGCAGCCCGGAGCAAAAGCCGGGTTTTTCGGGGTACCATTTTGCCGCCGTACCCACGGTGGCGTTGTACCCGAACCCCACGCCAAGGGAACACAGCACGCCGTAGCTGAGAAATATATGCCACAGGCTTTGTGTGCGAGAGGCGAGAAAGAAGCCCGTCAGCATACATATTGCGGCTATGCGGAATACAAAACGCGCCGAGCGCTTTTTGAGCAATAATCCGCTGATAAAGCCGCCTATACAGAAGCTGCTCATGGAGAATGTGAACACCAGTGAAGTCTGAGAGCGTACCCAGCCGAATTCCTGTTCCAGCGGGGTTACAAATACGGACCACGCGTAGATTAAGCCGAGAAACAACAACACAAATATGCCATAGATGAGCTGCAAAGTCCGTTTTCGCGTCATAAGTCCCTCACTTTGCTGATATATAATTAGATGGTTTATTCTAACGTTGGCGTGCGCGGCGCGTCAACATGGTATTATCGAATTCCATTATCGGTGAGGATCGGCATACAAGACGCTGGTTTGACGCGTTGGCCTAAAGCTGGTACAATCTGCATATGCTGATGCTGGATATTCAGGCAAACAAAGTCTCCCAGAATAGCCGGAGGTGACGCATGAAGCCCAGGCTCAGAACGGTTCTGTATTTTTTCACGGCCATATTCATTACCGCACTCCTCAGTGTCGCTGCAACGGTGACGATTATGAACTTGCGGCGGGGGGATCGCGTCATGCTCGATAGCGGCGAGTACAAATCCATGAACGAGCTTACACCCCTTATGGAACTGATGAGCGCCGTTGAAAACGAACATTATGGGAAACCGGTATCGGACGGGCAGATGATCGACGGCGCGCTTAGAGGCGCTATGCAAAGCATAGGCGATCCTTATGCGAGGTATTATACCGAACAGGAATATGTCAAGTATCTGGAGCAGCTGGATGGGGCATACCATGGTATTGGCGCTCTGGTGGGACAGCCGGAGGGGCAGGGTGTGCCCGTGCTCAAGGTATATGACGACAGCCCCGCTGAGGAGGCCGGGCTGAAGGTAGGGGATGTGCTGCTCAGTGTGGACGGCACTGCGCTTAAGGGCCTGACGATGGAGGAAGTGGAGGCGCTTTTCTCCGGAAAGGACGGCACCACATTGCAGGTAACCTTGCTGCGCGGCGGAAAGGAGCAAACGCTTCCCGTTACGCGCGGGGCAGGCGTTACCCACAGGGTCAGCTACAGGTTGCTGGAGCAGCGGACTGGATATATTCGTATCGATAAGTTTACCGGCACAGCGGCCGAGGAATTCAAGGAGGCGCTCAGGGATTTGACAGACCGCGGCATGCGCAGCCTTGTAATTGACCTTAGGGATAATCCCGGCGGGGAGCTTGCACAGGTGACCGAAATCGCTGACGCATTGCTCGGCGAAGGCGTTATCGTGACCGTGCGCGGAGGGGGAGAGACGGAAGATGTCTATCGGTCAGACACGAAAAGTGTTCGCGTGCCGCTTGCGGTGATTGTCAACGGAAACTCCGCGTCGGCCAGTGAAATATTGGCGGGGGCTGTGCAGGACAGCGACAGCGGCGTGATCGTCGGTGAAAAAACATATGGCAAGGGCGTTGTGCAGACCACCATGCAGCTTAAACCCAACGGAGGGTGGATCAAACTGACGACGGCGGCTTACTATACGCCCAGCGGCAGAAATGTGGACGGCGTGGGTATAGAGCCGGATATTTCGGTGGAGCTTGATAAAAGCGTGCAGGACAGAATACGGCTTGAAAACCTAAATCTCGTCGACGACATCAGTGATTCGGACGATGCGCAGCTTCTTGCGGCAGTCGACAAGGTCCGGGATCAGGCACAAAGGTAAGCGCCTGCTTTACGTAACGAAAGCGGCGTTTCATCAATACCTTAGAGCGGTTAGGCCGCAGTATTATACGGTTTAAGGAGGATACACGAATGCAAAGCACAATATCTTTTGAAGCGCTGGTTCCTGAAGCTGCGGAGCAGCTTGCGCAAGGCGCATTCCTGATGACGGGAAGGGAAGAAAAGAATCCCATGACGATTGGCTGGGGGCAGTGGGGGCGCGTATGGGGGACTCCCATCTGCACCGTGCTGGTGCGGCAGAGTCGGTATTCGCACGTTCTGGTTGAGCGCGACGGCGTGTTTACCGTATCCGTTCCACTTCCCGATGCTATGAAAAAGGAGCTTGGGTTCTGCGGTACGAAATCGGGACGGGACGTCAATAAACTTGAGTCGCTTGGGCTTTCGACATTGCCTGCCCGAGCGGGCGGCATAGACGGGCTAAAAGGCTGCGTGCAGCATTTTGAATGCCGCGTGGTGTTTAAGCTGGAGATGGCTGGGCAATTAAGCGAGCTTTCGGAGCAACTGCGTACGCGGTTCTATAATCCCGAGCAGCAGGAGGGGAACGACGGCAACCCGCATACCGTTTATTTCGGCGAAATACTCGCCGCATACCGTACCGACGAATAACAACGAAACGATAGAATGGGGCGCTTTGGCACCACGTTTCCAAGCAAGAAGGACCGTAGATTGGTGACTCTCACAGTTTAATTCAAATTCGGCGATTTCGGTTGTGCGGCATTTGCCGCACATCAATCCCTGAAGAATACCCGAATGTACCATTCGGGTGGTGAGAGAATGCCGCCATGAGCGGCATTCTAACCGACAGACCTCACCGACAAAGTCCGAAGGACTTTGTCGGTGAATAAAAAAAGGATGCGTCATTGCATCCTTTTGCCATGCGGGGCAAATATGCCGTCACGCATGTTTCGTCCGCGCCGGCCG
>JAEWWD010000284.1 GCA_023396535.1 Bacillota bacterium | reverse complement strand
CTCTTGATCTGCTCTACCCGCATGCCATACAACGCCTGCTTATTGCCGGATGGATGGAAATGGCGGACGGCTTTGCGCGGCTGACCCGACGCGGGCTGGATATGCAGAACAGCGCGCTGCAATACTTTTTGGAAGAAACGGAATAGGCCACAAAAAAGCGCCGGTATTCGGGCGCTTTTGCTGGCTGTATCTATACATTGCTTCCTTCTTCAATCACGTGGATTTGCAGCGGCTTGTTCATCTGCATGGCGCGGGAGATGGCGTGCCGCGTACCGCGCGAGCGCCCGTCCCATATCGCCACCACCATATCCGCGGCGCTTACGATCTGCTCATTACGCGCAAGCGGCGCGCGCGGGCCTAATATATCGTACGCGGGGCGAAACACCGTCAGCTTCAGACCGCGCTCGTTTGCGTAGCGCTCCGCCTGCGTGTCGATGCCTCTCGCGCCGCCCGTGATGATTTCCGTGGCCTCCGGCGGTATATACGCCGAAACATCCACGTGCAGCCCCCGGGAACCTATCACCGCAACCTTCATATCAACAGCCGTCCAGCCTAATTGATGCGCAGCACGCTCATGAACGCGTCGCTGGGCACCTCTACGGTGCCTACCTGCCGCATACGCTTCTTGCCCTCTTTCTGCTTTTCAAGCAGCTTCTTCTTGCGCGTGATATCGCCGCCGTAGCACTTGGCGAGCACGTCCTTGCGCACGGCCTTCACGGTTTCCCGCGCGATAACCTTGCCTCCGATGGCCGCCTGTATGGGAATTTCAAACTGCTGACGGGGAATGACGTCCTTGAGCTTTTCGGCCACGGCGCGGCCCTTGTTATACGCCTTGTCCTTATGCACGATGGTGGACAGCGCGTCGCAGATATCCCCATTGAGCAGGAAATCCAGCTTGACGAGCTCGGAGCGCATGTATTCCTTCATTTCATAGTCAAAGGATGCGTACCCGCGCGAGCGGGATTTGAGCTGATCAAAGAAATCGTATATGATTTCGTTGAGCGGCAGTATGTAATGGATGTTGACGCGGGTTTCCTCGATATACTTCATGTCCTGGAAAATGCCGCGCCGTTCCTGGCACAGCTCCATGATGGTGCCGACGTATGCGGACGGCGTCATGATATGCGCGTCCACCATGGGCTCCTCCATCCACGCGATCTGCGCGGGGGAAGGCAGGTTGGACGGGTTATCAATGGCCATCGTACCGCCGTCGATGAGTTTCACATTATATATTACGCTCGGCGCCGTGGTGACGAGATCGAGGTCGAATTCCCTCTCCAGCCGCTCCTGTATGATCTCCATATGCAGGAGCCCCAGGAAGCCGCAGCGGAAGCCGAATCCCAGCGCCGCGGAAACCTCCGGCTCGAATTTCAGGGAGGCGTCGTTCAGCAGCAGCTTATCCAGCGCGTCATGCAGATCGTTGTAATGCGCGCCGTCGGCGGGATAAATGCCGCAGAACACCATGGGATGCGCCTGATGGTAGCCGGGCAGCGCTTCCTTTGTCGGGCGATCCGCGTCGGTGATGGTGTCGCCCACCTTTGTTTCCACCACGCTTTTGATGGAAGCCGCGATATAGCCGACCTCGCCCGCGCTGAGCTCTTCCACGGGTTTATGGGCGGGCGTGAACACGCCCACCTCCGTAACGTCAAATTCATGGCCGGAGCTCATCATGCGGATGCGCATGCCGGGGCGCACAATGCCGTCCACGATACGCACATAGCTGACGGCACCCTTATAGTTATCGTAATAGCAATCGAATATCAGGGCCTTGAGGGGTGCGTCCTCGTCGCCGCCCGGCGGGGGGATAAGCTCCACGATTTGCTCCAGAACGACGGCCACATTCTCGCCGGATTTGGCGGAAATACAGGGCGCGTCCTCGGCGGGCAGGCCGATGACGTCTTCAATTTCGTGCTTGGTATTCTCGGGCTGGGCGCTGGGCAGGTCAATTTTGTTGATAACGGGCATGATCTCAAGCCCGTTATCCAGCGCCAGGTACACGTTGGCAAGCGTCTGCGCCTCGATACCCTGCGTTGCGTCCACCACCAGCACCGCTCCCTCACACGCGGCAAGCGCGCGGCTCACCTCGTAGGTGAAGTCCACATGGCCCGGCGTATCGATAAGATTGAGCATGTACTGCCTGCCGTCCTTATGCTGATAGAACATGCGTACGGCCGACGCCTTTATGGTAATGCCGCGCTCGCGCTCGATATCCATGGTATCGAGAAGCTGTTCCTCCATATCCCGCTTGGATACGGTATCCGTCAGTTCCATGAGCCTGTCGGCAAGCGTGGATTTTCCATGATCGATATGCGCAATGATACAAAAATTGCGTATGAGTTCACGCGAAAAGGCCATAGTACCTCCGCTGGCGTTTTACTGAAATGATGATACCGTATCGCCAGCATAAATGCAAGACATACCCTTTGCAGCCCACCCCCCGCATGTTACAATACACATAGCACGCTATTGAGGAGGGTCACTTCATGGATCGTATGGAAAACACCGCAAATAACCTGAAAAAACACGGTTTTCAGGTACAGGTGCTGGATACCGCGGCGCAAGCGAAGGAAGCCGCTCTCGCACTGACCGGCACGGGAAGCGTAGGATTCGGCGGATCGGTAACAGTTAGGGATATGGGCCTGTATGAAACGCTGCAGGAACAGGGGAACGCCGTGTACTGGCACTGGAAGGCCAAACCCGAAGAAGTTCCGTCCGTTCTTGCGACGGCGCATACCGCGGACGTATATGTCTGCTCCTCCAACGCCGTACTCGAAAGCGGTGCATTACTCAACATAGACGGTACGGGTAACCGCGTAGCATCCATGTTTTACGGCCCCAAGCGCGTCGTCATTATTGTGGGCCAAAACAAGATTGTCTCAGATTATGCTGATGCCCTCGCGCGTATCAAGCGGGAAGCGTGTCCTCCCAACGCGCGCCGGCTTAATTTCAAAACTCCCTGTGCTATAACGGGCGAATGTAACGACTGCTCCTCTGCGCAGCGCATGTGCAATGTCACCGCACTTTTGGAGCGCCCTTCTTTCGCGGTAAAAGATGTACATGTGTTGCTTGTACGCGAAAGCCTTGGTTATTGAGCATAATTCGCAGAAATCTTTACGCCCCCCAATACAATGTGAATTGGGAGGCGTTTTGTTTGGCGTTCATGGCCGAGGTCAACCGATTTTCCCATGCTCTGCACAGAGCAGAATTAAAATATCCGGCCTACACGCATGCGATCGCCTTTATCAATTGATCTGCAGCTGTTTTTACATTCTCACGCGAGGTGGCGATATTGATCCGTATATGCGTATCCGGTCTGTTCCCGGGCCAGAACCAATCGCCATAATCCACGGCAAGCCGCGCCGCATCCTGCACTACGCGCTGAATGTCCCGGGGCTTCACATAGGCGCCCAAATCGATCCAGCACATATAGGTGCCCTCCAACGGAGATATGACTATTCCCGGAAGCGACTCCGTCAGGGAGTCCTTGAGGAATCTATAATTTTCCTCAATATAGGATAGTACTTCAAAAAGCCATGATTCCCCTTCTCTGAAAGCCGCTTCCGCTGCGATGTATCCCCAAAATACCCCTTTTATCACATGAAGACGTTTTACATACACGTCAAACATGTTGCGAAGATCCTTATTGGGAATGACCGCAAACGAATTCTGGCAGCCAGCAATATTAAATGTTTTTGAAGCAGCCGTCAGTACCACCAACCGGTCATGGCAGATCGGCAGCCTGAGCATAGAAAAATGCCGCATACCGAATGTGATATCCTGATGAATCTCGTCACTGATTATATACACCCTATGCCGCACGCAAATTTCCGCTATACGACGCATTTCCATTTCCGTCCAGACACGTCCAACAGGATTGTGCGGCGCGCATAGAAGAAGCATTTTGACGTCTTCTTGAATAATTTTTTCTTCAAGATCACGAAAATTAATGGTGTAGTTCCCATTTTGATCTATTAAATCAGATGTAATAAGCCTTCTGTCATTGTCAGCTATTGCATTTATAAAAGGATAATAACAGGGCGTTAAAATCATGCATGCATCGCCCGGATTTGTGAAAATCTGTACGCACCAATTGAGCCCGGCAACCACGCCGGGCGTAAAGCGAAGCCACTCCTCCTTCACTTCGACAGTATGCCTGCGATTCTCCCAATCGATAAATGCATGAAAATATGATGCGGGTGGCGCGTAATATCCATAAACACCAAAATCAGCAGATTCGCGCAATGCCTTTACGACACAGGGCGGGGAAGGGAAATCCATATCCGCAACCCACATGGGCAAAAGTTCACTGCTGCCAAATTTCTTTTGGGTTGTATCCCATTTCACGCTGTTCGTTCCGCGGCGTTGCGGAATAGTATCACCATTGAAGATTGCCGACATATTCATCACTTTCCTTATAAGAATTAAGAACCATAGGCAGTACGACTGCGTTTCAATCATACTACCAAACGGTCCTTTCATAATTCAATATTGTAAACAGCCCGATAGGTATTAGATTATGACAACTCTGGAAGCCTGCTGCTTTAAAATCGAACAGTTTCATCTGAGAGTAATAATTAACGCTTCAGCATCCGCCATAACGTGCTCCTGCTGATACCCAGCCGTTTTGCCGTTTTTGTCTGATTCAGTTTCTCCTCTTCAAATACTGTCTGCACGATTTCCTGGGTGATCTCATCAAGCGATCTGTTTAAATTGACGACGGGACTCGCGTTAACGGTTTTCTTTGCGCTTTCCCGGCCGAGAACAGCCTGTACGTTCTGAACGGATATATATGACGTATGGGCCGTTATTACCATCTCACGAATGATTCGGATCAACTGATCAATATTGCGCTCCCATGGAAAATTTTGCAGCAAAAGCATCGCTTCAGGAACAAGACCTACGACCTGCGTACCAAGAGAGACATTAAGGGAGTTGATATATAGACCGACTAAAAAGGGAATATCGCTTCTGCGCTGACGCAAGGAAGGGATTTGCAACACCAGACAGGACAACGTTTCAATAAGGTAGAGATAGAGATCGTCGCGTTCACTGAAATTATACCCCAGGGTATATGAGAAAAGCATACGATTCCGTTTTGCAACACCCGTGCTCTTTAAATACATCTTTAACTGAAGACGCTGCTCGGGGGTCGCGCTGTTAAGCCGTTTGATATAAATGGTAAAATTGCTGTCGCATAATGGGGAATTGTCACTCTCCAGCAGGAACTTCCAGTGTTTCTCGCTCATCATATGACAATCTATATAGACCAGAGAGTTATGCTTGAGCCGGCTGTGTGTATACAAATAATGTGCAAAGCGATCCTTTCCCGTACCAACTTCCCCCAGCAGCAGAACTGGTTCATCCATGATACTATAGCGGTTAATGGCTTCGATCATATTCTGTATAACATCACTGTTGCCAAGAAAGTTCTCAAAGGGGCCGCTTTCGATGTCATCCTCGGGCGTGATGTAGCGAATGGCCTGATCATTAAACCCTTCGTTCAGAGGGCGTCTGCCGATATGATACATACAGTAATCCTTGCCTGTCGAGGTTAAGTAACGCCCCTCGATAGAAAGTGTGCTGTTTTCCGCTTTCCGAACAATCTTCAGCGGCGCCCCTGAGATAACGGATGAAATGTTCTTTTCCAGAACTGGAATGATAGCAGTTGGAATATCACGGTTCGTAAAGAAACAGCGGTTACCCTCCGCGTCATAAACCACAACATCATCCTCGTAGCTTGATACAATATCAGACAGTAGATTTAAGTCACTTTTTAGTTCCGCATAGTATCGGTGCAATTGTACGGCATGATCGATTGCCGCCTCGACGCTCTCTATTCCGGATGTGATTAGTATCCCATTCATTCCCAACCGCTTTGCGGACGTAACCGTAACCATATCCCCAACCACCAGCATGCAGCCCTGCTCTTTGAGGGAAACAAGACAGGATTCCGCTTCTGTAGCGCTGTGTATGGTGTTGACATGAATATTGTACTGCAGCA
Organism: Bacillota bacterium; assembly: GCA_023396535.1. Taxonomy (GTDB): domain Bacteria; phylum Bacillota; class Clostridia; order Christensenellales; family CAG-138; genus JAEWWD01. The sequence continues at coordinate 12,093 of JAEWWD010000284.1, read as the reverse complement.
GATCGCACAGCAGCATAGCCGGCTGCGTGATGCTGGAAAACCCAACCACCGCGAAGTGCTCGGAAAAGCCCTGCGCCAATCGTATTGCACGCAGAACATCATAAACCGATAAAGTGACTTCACTTACAGGAATGGAAAACTCTCTCCGGATAATTTCCGCAGTCCCACCACGGGAAATAATGGCGTCAACCCCTCTGCTCAGGTTTTCTATGACGCCCTTGACACCCTCATCGAGATCGCCAAGATGAATAACCATTTCAATATCGCTGCGCCGCATTGCAATATTGACCATAATGTCGCGCATACCTTCATAAGGAGATATGCACAACAATCGAACTTTCTTCATATTCAAACGCTCCTCTATCTATATGCAGCCTCATTCTATCACGAGGTGCTTGAAAATTAAACACTTATGTAAAAACTATATTAAATTAAACCAGTCTGATCGCCAAATTTGATTGAAAATGAAAACCACAATTCGTTAAACTGTGCATGTACCGGTATTTATCGCTCAATCACATGATGTTGAGGGGAATACGCAATGAAGTTATTGACTTTTCTTTTCGACGCGAATGAACAAGTTGGCGTGCTTTCTAAAAATGAAGATGTTGTGTATCCTGTCAAAAATCTGGGCTATCCCTTTGAATCGATGAACGAACTAATCCGGGAAACGAACGATGCAATGCTCCATGATATGGCCAATATCACGATAGCGGGAAAAGTGAAAGGATATCCGCTAAAAAGCGTTCGCCTTCTTGCCCCCATACCGCATCCGGTGCGGGATATCGTCTGTATGGGATTAAACTATCTATCGCATGCGGAAGAAGTAGCCCGTGCATTAAAGGAAGATCCCGCCAAACGTACATGGCCCATATTCTTCGGCAAAGCAGTGGACAGGGCGCGTGGTGACGGTGAGGCAATTCCATCCCATAAGGGGTTCATATCAACTCTGGATTACGAATGTGAGCTGGCAGCAATAATCAAAAAGGATGCGCGGGGCGTACGCCCCGAAGAAGTTAAAGAGTACATATTTGGCTATACGATTATAAACGATATTACAGCCAGGGAATTAAACAGACATAAACAAAACTATTTTCAGAAGAGTCTGGACGGCACCTGCCCGATGGGCCCTTGGATTGTTACAGCGGATGAAATAGCCTTCTCTCCCGCACTGAAACTTCAATTGGAGGTTAATGGAGAACTCCGTCAGGATAGCTGTACCGACCAAATGATATTCAATTTAAAGGACATTGTCAGTGAACTGACCAAAGGCATGACGCTGCAGGCTGGAACGATTATCGCAACCGGAAGCCCTACAGGTAAAGGATTTGCCATGGACCCGCCAATCTTTCTGAAAGATGGCGATCACATTCGCTCCAGGATCGAGAAAATCGGAGAATTAAACTCATATGTGGCAGATTATGAAACATAATCCAGCACAATTACAACATTTTACTCACCGATAACGAAGCCTACCCTAAAATGCCGGATGCCAGTTATTGCACAATGCATCGCTCGCGAATAAACACGTTTCAAAATGATGCATCTCCGAAGATGTTCTTGCTTGAACATCGATAGCCTACTTATGTATGCTGTGTATACCTGATAAACAATATCGTTTGTATCTCTCATGATTCACCTTTGCTTGAAACAGCATAAATACAATAAAGGACGAGGTGTGTGCAAATGAAAGAGTTATATCCCATGCATGGAATCATCACCACTGTCATTACTCCATTTACGTCGGACAAGAAGAAAATCGACTGGATTTCTTATAGACGCCAGTTGCAGGTCGCTATAGATGCGGGCGTAGCCGGCTTTCTGGTACCATGCCAGGCAAGTGAAATGTCCTTGTTGACGTATGATGAAATTATCCGCGAAGTATCCGAAGCAGTAAAAATAGCTGCAGGCAAGGTTCTTATTATCCCAAGCGTAACGGCGCCGACACGAGAAGAACGGTTGAAGCAGTGTAAGGAATATTTGTCCATGGGAGTCGACGGTATTAACCTCAATATGCCCTATGTGAGCGATGAGGACTATTGCGGCATGGTGGAAGAAATAGACAACCTGAACCCACCTTTCCTGTGTATTCAGGACGCTTCCTTAACAAGCGATGGACTGCCGGACGCGTTGCTTGTAAAGCTGTTCGAGGAATTCGAAAGCGTACGCTGCGTAAAGATTGAGGTCAAGGATTCCGGTCCCAAATATACGCGTATACTCAAAGCGACCGGTGGCCGGCTGAATATCAGCGGCGCTTGGGGCAGCAGCCAATCCATAGAAGCCTATGACCGCGGAATACATGCGCTTATGCCGTCGGGCTTGTTTGAATTGTTTGTCAACGTATATGATCTCTATCACAAAAAGAGTCGGGACGCAGCCATGAAGCTCTTCTTCGATATGCTTCCCATCATCTCATTTACACGGCAAAACCCGGCGCTCAATCGCTATTTCCATAAGCTCTATCTGAAGCACATTGGCGTATTTGATGAAGCCATCAGCCGCGAACCCGTATTTTTTGACGAATATCATCATCGGTATGCGAATGACCTGATAAACTATGCTGTCGAACTGCGCGATAACCTACCCTCCTATTGGGCATAAATTTCCGTTTTAATCCAACCGATACTCGGACCCCTGGTGTTCTAGAAGCGTATCCGTTGTCGGGATCTTGCATTGTGTGTCTAGCACCAGTGAATACGGAATATTCCCTTCACTGCCAAATGGGCTTTGCAATGGCTGCAAATCCTTTTCATCCTCCCGTTTTAATTTGCTATCCCGACAACGGAATGCGCAAATACTACCCGACCATGCCCTTATTACTTATTTAGGACTTTTATAAATTGCTTTGAATGTAAGTTGATTTATAGGCAGGGAACTATGAAGATTACAAGCGTTGATATTTTTAACCTCACTCCCGCGATTGCTAATAAAGGTATAGCGCCCATTTGCATCCGCGTTAACACTGATGAAGGTATTTCCGGCTTTGGCGAAGTCGGCGTGGGATATGGCATTGCAAATCACGCCGGCGTCGGCATTGCGAGGGATTTTTCCGAAATAATCATCGGTATGGATCCCATGAAAATCGAGGCGATCTGGGAGCATATTTTCCGCAATACCTTCTGGGGAATGTCCGGAGGCACTGTAATTAGCGCCGGTATAAGCGCCGTCGACATTGCCCTGTGGGATATTAAAGGCAAAGTTCTGGGGAAACCGGTATATCAGCTTTTGGGCGGCAAAACCAATGAAAAAATACGTGCCTATGCCAGCCAGATACAATTTGGATGGGGACCGAAAAAGCTGTATCTGAATAACCCGGAAGAGTATGCAAAAGCCGTCAGAGACGCCATGAATCAAGGTTTCACCGCCGTGAAAGTTGATCCGATTGGCGTAACCGATCTCGGCGTATGGATTCGCTCCAATAAGGATGATATGTGGCGCTTGCGCGGAAGTATGGCAAACAAAGTGATCAGACTTGCGTCTGCCCGTGTCGCAGCCATGCGAAAAGAAGGCGGCGAAAACCTCGATATCATCATCGAGAATCACGCTTTTACTGATACAAATACCGCCATCCAGCTCGGACAAGCGCTCGAAGAGTACGGAATCTATTACATGGAAGAACCCGTTCATCCGCTCAATGCGTCTTCCATGCGTGAGATACGCAATAAAATCAACATCCCGCTGGCAAGCGGCGAGCGTATTTTCACACGTTGGGGTTACCGTCCGTTCTTTGAGGACCGCTCTCTGCAGGTCATTCAGCCTGACGTATGCCTCGTAGGCGGAATATCTGAAACGAAGAAAATCTGCGATATGGCCAACGTTTATGACTGTGCGGTTCAGATTCACGTTTGCGGCGGCCCTATTTCTGCCGCCGCGGCTTTACAGCTCGAGGCCGTTATACCAAATTTCCTGATCCACGAGCTTCACAGCGGCGCGCTGAAAGAACACATTCGCGCATTATGCAAATATGACTATATGCCTGAGAATGGGTACTACACCGTACCGGATCGACCCGGCATCGGTCAGGAACTTAGCGAAGAGGCAATGGCTGCCGCAGAGCGGTATCATGTCGAATAGAAACTGAAAAGTGACCCAATGGGCGTGTACGGTTACCATGTAAAATAAGTGGTTCATCGTTGGAGTTTTATAAGCTGATGAAATCCATCAATGAACAAACAGAATCGATGTGAGGCATGATTAAGTTATTGATATTGGCGGACGATTTTACGGGAGCGCTTGATTCGGGCGTTCAGCTATCCAAATTGGGGGCAGCTACCCATGTGGTAACGAACCTGGATATTTGTTTTGATACCGTGGGCCGCGAAATACAGGTGCTGGTTGTGGATACGGAAACAAGGCATTTATCCGCAGAAAAGGCGAGAACGATCGTTCGTGACATCAGCGCCCGGGCAAAAGCCGCCGGGATACCCATGATTTACAAAAAAACGGATTCTGCTCTTAGGGGAAACATTGGAGCTGAACTGGACGGTGTGCTTGAAGGCAGCGCAGCCAAAACGCTATATTTTGTTCCTGCGTTCCCAAAGCTCGGACGAAGCACGTCTGATGGAATCCATTACTTTGAAGGCGTTCCCATACATGAAACCGTGTTTGGGAAGGATCCTTTTGAGCCGGTACAGGACTCCTTCGTCCCGGATATCATCAAGCGGCAGAGCGATATACCAGTCACACTGGTAAAGACCACGCAGAAAGCCCCATACAGCGGCGAGGGGAAATCCATCATTTTATTCGACGCCGTCAGTGACGACACATTGAAATCCATCGCCCTCAATTTCAGAAAAACCCAACCGACCAACGTTTTGGCTGGATGCGCCGGTTTCGCCGAATACCTCCCATGGATATTGAACCTTCAGTGCAATGCCCATCCCATACAAATATCGGCCCCGGGCGTGCTGGTTGTATCCGGCAGTTTAAATCCCATCACCGCAAGGCAACTGGATACCGCAAGAAGCGCCGGCTTCGCGTTCGTGGCGCTGACGCCGGAACAAAAAATGTACGGTGTACCTGAAACAAAGGAAGGCGAGAAATTTTTAAACAAAATACTTCGTTTGTTTGAAAAGAACAAGCGGGTTCTGGTGGCCAGCATAAATACGGAAACCGGTATCAACCCGTCGCAAGTAAATGACGAGGTCAGCCAGACAGTCGCTGCAAATATCGGGAATCTGGTGAGTCGCTTGTTTGCGAAAGGCTTAAATTGCACTGTTGTAGCGACCGGAGGCGATACCCTCAGAGGCATATTGGACAGTATGAAATGTTCCGATATCATACCTCTTTATGAGATTGAGACCGGTGTTGTTATGTCGACGGCCCAAACTGCAGATAGATGCCTGTCCGTCGTATCAAAGTCCGGCGGATTTGGTAGCGACGAGGTATTTGTGCATGTAGCGCAATTCATTGATGAACTAAGTTCCGACGGTAATGCGAAGCTGGAAAAGCCGTCGTCATTCGAAGGCTTTCCGGAAAGGCCATTAACCCAACTCTAGCTTTTACGGAAAACGTTCAGTATGTTTTTTATTCCTCTTATTGTCCGAAAGTATCGTGCATGTGCGGTATAGAAAGGAACAGACCATTATGATCTCCTCATATTCCCTCATGATGCCCAATGTGGTTTACGGCGGTGAAAATGCCCTGGAGCAAATCAAGAATATTGTCAAAGACGTGAGAAAAGCGGTTGTATTCACCGATAAAGGCATCAGCCAGAGCGGCTTAATCGATAAGCCGTTAAAACTGCTGGAAGAAGCCGGCGTTGCCGTAACCGTATTCAACGATCTTGCTACGGAACCCACGGTTGAACAGGCTTCGGATGTGATAACGCGTTTTCGCTCAGAAAGGGCTGACTTTATTGTAGCTGTGGGCGGCGGAAGCGTTATGGATATTGCGAAGCTCTCTTCCGTGCTGGATACCGACGATTATACTATCCACGATCTTCTAATAGATCCTGCCCGCGCAAAGAAGAGCGTTCGGACATTGATGATACCCACAACCGCCGGCACCGGTGCAGAGGCTACCCCCAACAGTATTGTAACCGTACCCGAAAAGCAGCTGAAAGTCGGAATTGTCAATCCCGAAATGATTGCCGATTATGTCATTCTGGACGCTGAAATGACCAGCAGACTCCCTCGCCCCATTGCGGCTTCCACGGGGGTGGATGCACTGGCGCATGCGATTGAGTGCTTTACATCAAACAAGGCTACTCCCTTCAGCAACATGTTTGCCATGGAGGCTCTGCGCCTTATATTGCCTAACATTGAGGCTGCCTGTAACGAACCGGACAACACGGAGGCCAAATCGAAAATGTTGACAGCCTCGTTTTTTGCAGGTGTCGCCATTGTGTCCGCCGGGACCACGGCGGTACACGCTCTGTCATACCCGCTTGGCGGAAAATATCATATTCCCCATGGCGTCTCCAATGCGATTTTGCTGGTGCCGGTGATGCGCTTTAATGAACCCGCGTGTCAGAACAGACTGGCAGAAGTGTATGATGCGGTAAATCCGCAAACGCCCGCAACCGTTTCGGAAAAATCCAATTGGATAATCCATCGCCTTAGTGAAATTGTGAAAAACCTCGACATTCCAACCGATCTGAGCGCATTTGGAGTTGGCATGGATGCACTCGAAGACCTCGTGGAAGCCGGCATGCAGGTGACGCGTTTGCTGAAAAACAATATTCGGACAGTTACGGCGGAAGATGCCAGGAATATTTACCTGGAAGTATTACCCCATTGAAAACAGAGCGGAGGAAATGTAATTTGATTAACAGCAAACCCCTCATTGGTATTACTATGGGTGATCCTGCGGGATGCGGCCCGGAAATTGCGGTAAAGGCTCTTGCCGATTCCGGGTTTTATGAACGCTGCCGGCCATTGGTAGTGGGAGACATCGGCGTCATGCAGGATGCATTGCGTATTGCCGGCCGCACAAATTTATCAATTAATAAAATCGCTTCACCTGCAGAAGGAAAATACGAATGCGGCGCGATTGACGTTTATCATCTTGATCTTGTCGACATGAGCAAACTGAAGTACGGCAAAGTCAGTGCGATGGCCGGCGAAGCGGCATTCCAAAGCGTAAAAAAAGTAATTGAGCTTGCCCTGGCAAATGAAATTGACGCTACGGTAACCGGACCCCTTAACAAAGAAGCTATCAACCTTGCGGGGCACCATTATTCCGGTCATACAGAAATATATGCGGATTTTACCAACACATCCAAATATACCATGATGCTGGCGCATCACGATCTGCGCGTCGTGCATGTTTCCACACATGTATCCCTGCGCGAAGCCTGCGACCGTGTGAAAAAAGATCGGGTTCTGGACGTGATCCGAATCGCTAATCAAGCCTGCAAAGACCTGGGCATTGAAAGCCCAAAAGTAGGCGTGGCAGGACTGAACCCGCACGCCGGTGAAAACGGCATGTTCGGCAAGGAGGAGATTGAAGAGATTATCCCTGCAATCGAAGCGGCATGTGCTCAAGGAATCCACGCGTCGGGGCCCGTCCCCGCTGATACGGTTTTCTCCAAGGCGCGGGGCGGCTGGTATGACATCGTCGTATGCATGTATCATGATCAGGGGCATATTCCGCTGAAGGTTATCGGTTTCGTCTACGACGTTGAAAAGGGTTGCTGGGATGCGGTGGAAGGCGTCAATATTACGCTGGGGCTGCCTATCATACGCGCATCCGTTGACCATGGGACAGCGTTCGGCCATGCCGGTACCGGCGTTGCCAACGAGCTCAGTCTCAAGAATGCCATTGACTACGCAATACGACTTGCATCAGCCCGGAGAGATAACCACATATAACGATTTCAATTCCTAACCTAACGCTATCCGGATTTCGTTAGGGAAAACAGGAAGAAATATAGAAGGGAGACATTATCAATGGAAAAAAAGAAATTTGTCGCGATGTCATTGGCGGTATTGATGGTAATGGTTGCGCTTGCGGGCTGCAGCACCCCGAGCGCCGCCCCCTCCGCCGCTCCTGCGGAGACGGCTGCCCCCGCCGCCCCCGAGGCAACAGCAGCTCCGGCAGAAGCTCCTGCCGATACCGGCAGCAAAGCCAGCTATACGCTGGATAAGCCGGTCACTTTAGTCCTCGCCAGCCAAGGGGCGGGTACGGACGACTATATCACGACCGCGCTGGAATCCCAGTATTTCACCAAGTACCTCCCGGCGGGATCCCAGGTGACCCAGGAAACCATTTCTTCCGGCTGCTCCAGCATAGGCTATCTGATTGAAGCAGATATGGCCGACTTCGGTACCGGCCAGAACGCCATGAGCGCGACGGTCGGCTTGGAGGGAAAGCCGGCATATACCAAGGTAAACGCCCTGATTGCAACCAGCAAGTATCCGTTTACGGTCCAGTTGGTTACCAGCAGCTTCACAAAGAAGACCGGCTACAAATCCATTCGCGAGGTGATTGAAAATAAGTATCCCGCGAGAATTTGCGCCGAACCCATCGGGTCTTCCGACTATGTATCGTTCATCTACATCATGGACATCCTTGGATGCACTGTCGAGGAATTCGAAGGTTGGGGCGGCAGCATAACGTACACCGGCGGCAGCGCCTGCTGCGACATGCTGCAGGACGGCCAGGCAGACCTCATGATCGCGCATACCACCGCGACTTCCTCTTCTATCGTGGAACTGTGCATGAGTTCCGATGTACAAGCCTTCGGCTTTGACGAAGAAATCGTGAAGGGACTTGTCGATAGAGGGTATGCAGCGACCGTTATACCCGCAGGAACCTATGACCGGTTCCCCGCGGATGCTCCTTCTGCCTGCCAGGCCAGCAGCAAGGTTGTCAGCGCCGATCTTCCCAATGAGGTTGCTTACGCATTGACCAAGATACTTTGTGAGCATAAGGACGAACTCAGCCAGGATCTTGCAGGCTATCGCAATATCACTTATAAAGATATGACCGATACGGAAGCGATGGTCGTTCCCATGCATCCCGGCGCTCTCGCTTACTTCCAGGATATCGGTGTCCTCGATGCCAACGGCAACTACATCGGCGAACCCGCTTCCTGAGCATAATGGCTTTCAAGCATTTCGGCGTGGTAACGCCACGCCGAAATGCTCTCAAAAGGCATCTATAACCTTGAACTCATTTTGATTGGCGGATCGTTTACTCATGATATTCCGCTTAGGTTAAATGGTTTAAATCTTAAAATGGATGGAAGGTTTGTCATTTATGGCTGAGAAATCTCTAATTCAGAAAAGTTTAAGTTCTCTAAAGGCGGTCCTCATAAAGGAAACGATCCGCGAAACAGCCGCAGTATGGATTACGCTTGCATATTTGCTGTTTCAGCTCTACCGGACTTTTATCGATCCGCTGACTCCGCTGCTTTTGCGCCCCATTCATGTGTCCAGCATAGCCGTGCTGTGCTTCCTGTACAATCCTGCAAAAACCGAGGGCAAATCGAGACTATTTAAGTCGTTTAACACAGTGCTGGATTGGTTTGCGTTTACGACATTTCCATTTCACATATGGTATGCCATTACGCAATATAACAGGCTGAGTATCCGCGTAAACTATCTTGATCCGGTTCTGCCTGTCGATATTTTTGAATGTATTGCGATCCTGATTGTAATTATCTGGGGTATCCAGCGTACGGTAGGCAATACGCTTGCCATATTCATAAGCATTTTCATTCTTTATGCTTGGGTTTCCAAATATCTGCCGGGTATTCTGTATTACAAAGGTGTTAACATTTCCAAGTTTACCGATCTTATGACGATGGGCAGCGACGGCGTTTACGGTACTGCCACCGGTGCTTCGTCAGGATTTATGTATTGGATTATGATTTTCGGAGCGCTGTTCGGCACCTGCGGCGGAGGGCAGGTATTGATCGACATTGGTATGCGCTTCGGAGCTCGTTCTAAAGACAACTCCGGCCCGGCCAAAGCCGCCGTTATGGCCAGCGGACTTATGGGCATGATCAGCGGAAGCGCTGCAGCCAACGTTGCAGGCACCGGCGTAATCACGATCCCTATGATGAAAAAGGTAGGATACAGGCCTGAGGAAGCTGGCGCGATTGAGGCAGCCGCCTCCACCGGAGGACAAATAATGCCTCCGATAATGGGTACGGGCGCATTCCTTATGGCGGAGCTCATCGGCGTAAAATACATGGAGATCTGCAAAGCGGCCATCATTCCTGCAGTTGTATATTACTTTGCAATTTTCCTGTTGGTACATATGCTGGCAAAAAAACGTGCAGCAACACTACAATATGTACCAATGGACGTCAAGACGGAGCCTATCCTCCCTCGTCTATACCTGCTCTCCCCTGTAGCAGTCTTAATTGTAATGATTTCGCTGGGCTACACGCTTCAGCGCTCCGCGATAATTGCAATCGCCTCCATACTTGTACTCAACATCATAAGCCCGCGTATGCGTTTTTCCCCGCTGCATCTTATCCAGCAGCTTTTGGACGCAACAAAACTTTCAAGTACCATTTCCCAGCCGATCAGCGGTTGCGGTATCGTGATTGGTATTGTTTCAATAACCGGACTTGCGACGCGTCTGTCGGCAGTAATCTCCTCCTTCGGCGGCGATCTGCTATGGGTTGGTCTCATTATTACCATGTTAGGTTGCATGTTGCTTGGTATGGCGCTCCCGACAGTAGCGGCTTATCTTACCGCTTATGTGTTGTTCCTTCCCACCCTTAAGGCGATTGGCATCAGTACACTTGCCGCCAACATGTTCATTTTCTACTTCGGCATATTCGCCCAGATCACCCCGCCGGTCTGTGTCGCATCCTATACCGCAGCGGGAATAGCAAAAGCTAAACCGTGGGATACCGGATGGAGAGGACTCGTATATGCAGGGTGTGCCTTTTTCGCACCGTTTATATTCGTATACCAGCCAGGGGTGCTGATGTCCGGATCCGTATATGAGATTATTATTTCAACCGGCATCCTAGTCATGGGAACCACATTCCTGACGCTGGGCGTCTCCGGATATCTGCTTGTTCCAATGTACAAGTGGGAACGTGGATTGATGGTGGTTGCAGGTATACTGACGTGTATCCCAGAACCCTTCAGCGATATAGCAGGGTTTGCGATAGCAGCTTTGGTTGTCGCCAGCCAGATTGTTAGAAGGATAAAAAAGAACAAGCACCAAAAGGACAATCCTGTACTTAGTGTATAGGTTACATCAGGAGGTAAAATCATGACCAAACTAGTGCAAGGCATCATAGCCGCAATGGTTACATCGATGCACGAAGATGAAACGCTCAACGAAAAGGAAATTCGCAATCAGGTTAACCGTCATATCGCGGCGGGCGCAAACGGCGTATTCTGTCTCGGAACAAACGGGGAAGCGTACATACTGAGCGAGGAAGAGAAGTATCGCGTTATATCCATCGTTGTGGAGGAGGTCAACGGCCGTGTTCCCGTATACGCCGGCACCGGCTGCCCCGGCACCGCCGATACCATCCGCCTATCCAAAAAGGCCAAAGAAATCGGCGCCAACGTACTGTCCGTCATCAGTCCTTATTTCGCAGCAATCTCGCAAGAAGAGATCATCAACCATTATACAGAGCTTGCCGCCGCAGTGGATATGCCCATCGTGATGTATAATATGCCCGCGCGTACCGGAAACAACATTGCGCCCGGTACGGTTGCCAAACTGAGCAAAGTGCCCAACATCATGGGCATCAAAGATTCGAGCGGCAATTTCGACAACATGCTTCAATACATCGAAAAGACTGATAAACAGACATTCAGCGTGCTTTCGGGAAGCGATTCCCTGATACTGTGGAATCTGCTTGCTGGCGGCGCAGGCGGCATTACAGCCGTTGCCAACATCTATCCGGAAACGATGGTTTCTATTTACAAGCATTTCGTAAATGGCGATATCGTCGCCGCGAAAGCGGCTCAGGACAGCATTCGGCCCATCCGCGACTGCTTCCGGTTCGGCAACCCCAACACAATCACAAAGAAGGCCACCAATTTGAACGGCTATCCAGTCGGTCCATGCCGTCGTCCGTTCAATAATCTGAGTGACGAGGGCATTGAGGCGATTAAAAAGACACTGGCGGAAGACCGCGCGCGCGGAATGAAATAATCCGCGCTATTC
>JAEWWD010000262.1 GCA_023396535.1 Bacillota bacterium | reverse complement strand
GCCTATACCATCGCACAGCTCAATGAGAATGCGCTGGATATCCTGCACGCTGTTGAAAAGGAAGCGAAGGATACGCTGGGCGTGAAAATCGGGCTGGATCTTGCATCCAAGGTGCGCGACGGCAAGCTGTGGGCGGATCAGGGCATTATCGCGGGCTGCGCGGGTGGCCTGTTCGACAACATCTGCGACGCAGCGGCCATACTCGATGGCGCGGATACCGGAAACGACTACTTTGCGCTCTCCGTATACCCCGGCTCCGCGCCCGTGGGGCTGGAGCTTTCGAGAAACGGCGTATCGACCAGGCTCATGGAAGCAGGCGCTATACTCAAGCCTGCGTTCTGCGGCCCCTGCTTCGGCGCGGGCGACGTGCCGTCCAACAACGGGTTCTCCATCCGCCACACGACGCGAAACTTCCCCAACCGCGAGGGCAGCAAGCCCGGCCAGGGGCAGATCGCGGCCGTAGCGCTTATGGATGCGCGTTCCATCGCCGCGACAGCGCGGAACAAAGGCGCGCTGACCCCCGCCACAGAATGCGGGCATGTCGTTGGTGGGCAGAAATACGCCTACGACGCCACGATATATGAGAAGAGGGTCTACAACGGCTATAAAAAAGCCATCCCGGATCAGGAGCTGCGCTATGGCCCCAATATCGCGGATTGGCCCGGCATGTACCCGCTTTCTAAAAACGTACTATTGGAGCTTACAGCCGTCATACACGACCCCGTGACCACTACGGACGAGCTGATACCGTCCGGCGAGACGTCCTCCTACCGCTCCAATCCGCTCAAGCTGGCGGAGTTCACGCTCTCCCGCCGATGCCCGGATTATGTAGGGCTTTGCAAGGAAGTGCAGGCAATCGAAGCCGAACGGCGTGCGGGCAAAGCGCCCGGCAAGCTGTTATCCGTGCTGCAGAAGGTTGATGCGCAGGCCGAGCTTGCGGATACCGCATTCGGCTCCGTGCTGTTTGCGCACAAACCGGGCGACGGTTCCGCGCGCGAGCAGGCGGCGTCCTGCCAGAAGGTGCTGGGCGGCTTTGCGAACATCTGTTATGAATACGCCACCAAGCGCTACCGCAGCAACTGTATCAATTGGGGCATGCTGCCCTTTACGATTGACGCGGGCACGGAGTTCGCCTATGAGAAAGGCGATTACATATTCGTGCCGGATGTGCGCGCGGCGATTGAGACTGGCCGCGAGGACTTCCCGGCAAAAGTTATCCGTGCGGACGGCAGCGTGGAGGATATCCTGCTGCATGTGAAAAACCTCACGTCCGACGAAAAGACCATTATACTCGAAGGTTGCCTGATGAATTACTATGCCTCGAAGAAGGGGAAGTAGGGTCTGTTCGGGCTGTTTACGTTCGAGCTGCAATAGAGTTTAATAGTTTGTTTGGAAAGGATACCCTACATGGCAGAAAAAATAAGAATGACGACCCCGCTGGTGGAGATGGACGGCGACGAAATGACCCGCATCATCTGGAAGATGATCAAGGACGAGCTGCTGCTTCCGTTTGTGGAGCTCAAAACGGAGTATTACGATCTGGGCCTCCCTAAGCGCGACGAAACGGGCGATAAGATCACTACCGAAGCGGGCAACGCCATCAAGCGCTGCGGCGTTGGCGTGAAATGCGCGACCATTACGCCCAACAAACAGCGCATGAGCGAATACAACCTGCACGAGATGTGGAAAAGCCCCAACGCTACTATCCGCGCTATTCTCGATGGTACGGTATTCCGCGCGCCGATATTGATCGACAGCATCAAGCCCGTCGTGAAGAACTGGAAGAAGACCATCACCATCGCTCGTCACGCCTACGGCGACGTATACAAGGCCACAGAATACCGCGTGCCCGAAAAAGGCAAGGCGGAGCTGGTGTTTACCGGCGAGAGCGGCGCGACGTTTCGCGAGACGGTGTACGATTTTGAATGCCCCGGCGTACTGCAGGGCATGTATAATAAGGACAGCTCTATCAAATCCTTCGCGCACGCATGCTTCCAGTATGCATTGGCTACGAAGCAGGACCTGTGGTTCGCAACGAAGGATACCATTTCCAAGCAGTATGACCAGACGTTCAAGATCCTGTTCGAAGAGATATTCGAGGCGGAGTATAAAGAGAAATTTGAGAAGCTGGGCATTTCGTATTTCTACACGCTGATCGACGACGCCGTGGCGCGAGTCATTCGCAGCGAGGGCGGCTATATCTGGGCGTGCAAGAACTACGACGGCGACGTTATGAGCGATATGGTATCCACCGCGTTCGGATCGCTCGCCATGATGACGTCCGTGCTGGTCAGCCCCGAGGGGAATTTCGAGTACGAGGCCGCGCATGGCACCGTCACCCGCCATTATTACCGGCATCTCAAGGGGGAGGAAACCTCCACCAATCCCATCGCCACCATATTTGCATGGAGCGGCGCGCTCAGAAAGCGTGCGGAGCTCGATAATCTGCCGGAACTTCTCGCATTTTCGGAAAAGCTGGAACAGGCCAGCCTCCGCACGCTGGACGACGGCATCATGACGAAGGACCTTGTCGGCCTTGTCGAAGAGGGGAACCCCAAGGCTGTCGACACGCTTACCTTCATCCGCGCCATTCGAGAGAGGCTGGAAGCGAGTCTGTAAAGCTTGGTTTGTCAGGTTGCCGAATGGAAATATAAAGACCGGAGGCTGTCGGAAGACAGCCTCCTTTCCGTATTCCTGGGGAAAACGCATGTCGGCGGTTATTATGACATTATGAATACTGATTTTGATTTTGGCTATATCGATATTTGATAGTACAAGCCGTTTCCTTTCATTCACATGCGATGCACTAAGGCAAGACTATGGGCGGTTGAAACATTCTCCCAGCTGTGATAGACTGACTACAAGTTTGATGGTTTCTTAACATTGCGAATGGGCTGAAAGGTAATCCCCTGAATGTTTGATTTAATAAGCGTGGGCGAAATGCTCATCGATTTCCTGCCGGGCGATGAGCCCGGCGTGTATATCCGCAAGGCGGGCGGCGCGCCGGCCAACGTGGCGATAGCCGCTGCCCGTAACGGCCTCAGGGTTGGCTTTTGCGGCAGGACGGGGGACGACGATTTCGGACGCTTTCTCTTTGAGACGCTGCGGAAAAACGATGTGGTGGTTTTATACCCTGAGCCAGTGAAGGAAGCCACGACTACGATGGCGTTTGTCACTTTGCGCGAGAATGGAGAGCGCAGTTTTACATTCGCCCGCAAGCCCGGGGCCGATATGTTTCTGACTAAAGCGGACGTGGAAGCAAGCGGCGTGCGGGAGACGCGCATATTGCATGCGGGTTCCTGCTCACTCTCCAGGCCTCCGGCCAGTGAAGCTACCGCCTATGCCATGTCGATAGCCGCACAGGCGGGCAGCCTGGTCAGCTTTGACGTTAATTATCGCGATCCGCTTTGGGACGGGGACCGTGCGGCGGCAATTCATGAAGTACAGAGCGTGCTCCCCCATGTCGATCTGCTCAAGATATCCGATGAGGAACTGGATTTTGTTGGCGGCGAGGCGAATATCCCCACTTTGATGAAAGAAGACGATATCGCTGCCGTAGTACTGACGGTGGGCGCTAAAGGCGCATGCTGCTATTGGGGCTCCACCAAGCTGTTTGCGAAAGGAATTCTTGCAAACTGTGTGGATGCAACGGGGGCGGGGGACGCTTTTTGGGGAGCTTTTCTCTCGCATATTGTGCGCGAGGGCGTGGAGAGCGCGGAACAGTTGACGCATGCCCTTTTGAAAGAGGCTATGATCGACGGCAATCTGGCGGGGCGGCTCTGCGTGCAAAAGAAGGGCGCTATAGAGTCGCTGCCTACGCGGGAGCAAATAGAGCAACTAAGGAAAGAGCTTGCGCTGTAGTCACCTGCGCATACGCATATTCCGCCTGACGGATACAAGACGGTCTGCCCCCTGGCCCAGTTACTGCCGTTCTGAGTTGGGCAGGAATACGGAGGAAAAACATGCAGAGTACCGGCTATCAGGCCGCTTGTGAACTGGTGCTTGGCGAATTGCGCGCCTCGCTTGCCGCCATTAGGGTGGAAGAGGTGGAACAATTGCTCGAGGCGGTGCACAAAGCCCGGCGCGTATTCTTTGTAGGCGTAGGCCGGACGCTTTTCTCACTGCAGGGGATCGCGAAGCGATGGGCGCATTTGGGTATTGACGCCCATGTTGTGGGGGAGGCCACGGAACCGGCTATTACGGAGAATGATCTTCTCATTGCCGGTTCAGGCAGCGGGAATACGATGCTGCCCGTCGGCATTGCAAAGAAGGCGAAGGCTATCGGCGCGGCGGTGGCGTATATTGGCTCCAATCCCGATAGTCCGCTCAGGGCCAGTGCCGACTTTATGGTGCGCATACCGGTTCGGACACGGTTTGAGCTTGAAGATGAAATCGTTTCCCGGCAGCCCCTGGCATCACTCTTCGAGCAAAGTCTTCTATTGTTGGGAGACATCGTTGCCAAGATGCTGATAGACCGGCAGGGTTTGGATCTGGCCGGTCTGTGGCAATATCATGCAAACCTGGAATAGTATCTGCCGTTCGATTGTAAGGGAAATACAGCGATGCGACTGTACTGCGCTTTTTAAGCTTTTTTTCGACGGGGTATACGGATCATGTTTGCGGTCATTTGGATGTTGCCCGTAAGAAACGTAAAGTATAATACGGCAGGATTTGCGGAGTACTGTGCGCTGTTTGCGGGAAATCCTCATGCAAACCCGCTTTGCCAATAGCTTATTTTCTAACAGGGAGTGCCTATGTTTGCGGAAGAACGTCAGCAAAAAATATACGATATAATCTGCCAGGAAAAATCCATGCGCGTCCAGCAGTTGAGCAAAATACTCAACATTTCGGAAGTGACGGTGCGGCGCGATCTGGAGGAGCTGCATAAGCAGAAAAAGATCATCCGTACGCACGGCGGGGCAATGGCATATTATCCGGTTGGGAAGAGCACCAAGGTGCCTGAGCTAATGGCCGATCCCAGTATGCTGGCAGAGAAAAAACTGATCGCCGCCGCTGCTTACAGTTTTATTCAGGATTACGATACCATATTGCTCGACGGCTCCAGCACTGTATACGAACTGGTACAGTTGCTTGCACGAAACGAAAAGGAGCACCTTATTATCATCGCGACGTCGCCGCATTCAGTCGTGACTCTTTCGGGCCTGAAGAACTGTCAGGTCATCATGGCGGGCGGCGTGGTGAACTATGCGTATAACACGGTGGAAGGGCATATTGCCAACAGATTCATAAAGGATATCCGGGTGGATAAATGCTTCATCGGCATCAATGGCATCGATGAGGATTTTGGCTATTCCACGCCTCGCTTTGAGGACGCGGAGATCAAAGCGCTCACCGTGGCGTCGTCCAACCAATCGTTCATACTTGCGGATCGGTCCAAGTTCGGTAAAGTGTACCTCGCCCGCGTGAACGTCGTCTGCGATTATCTCATCACAGACTCCAGGCAGAGCGAATATCCATACGACGCGCTGGACCCGCAGACTACAGTCATATTTGCAAACGAGACAGGCCCGGGCAAATGAAGGGTACGAATTGATGCGGGCTGCATGCCGGTGAACAGTCATAAGAAATTATGAAATATAATCACTGACTAAGGAGTGTATGCGACAATGAGTTTGGAAAAGGTAAGCGACATCCTGAGAATGGCCGATAAGGCCAACACGTCCGTAATCGCATTTAACTGCGTGGATTACAACACGATCTATTCGGCGATCACCGTTGCGGAAGAACTCAAAAAGCCCGTCATCTGCATGCTCTATCCGGAGCACGCGGCGGTGAACCATTGGTGCACCACCAGGAGCTTCGTCGATACCGTACGCTCCGTCGCGCGCAACGTCAAAGCGCCCGTCGGCATTCATCTGGATCATTGCAGCGACGAGCAGTATATCTTTAACGCCATCGAAGACGGGTTTACATCGGTGATGTTCGATGGTTCCATGCTGCCGGTTGAAGAAAATATCAAAAGAACACGCGCTATCGTCGAGCGGGCGCATAAGCTGGGCGCGGAGGTAGAAGCGGAGCTGGGGCACGTAGGCATGGCGGCTACTGTTTTAGACCAGAGTGATACGGATAAATATACCAAGCCGGAAGTCGCCGCGGCGTTTTGTGAGCAGTCCGGATGTGACAGCATAGCCATTGCGATAGGCAGCGCCCACGGCTTCTATAAAGAAACGCCCAAGCTGGATCTTGGACGCCTCAGGGAAATCAACGCTGCGACGGATGTGCCGCTGGTGCTGCACGGGGGCAGCGGGATACCGGACGATCAGCTTCATATCGCCTTCCGCGACGGTATCAATAAGTTCAACGTCGGCACGGAATTCTTCTGGCTGTATTTCCAGACACTTAAGAAATACCTGGAGGATCCGCAAGTGGACTTTTTCCGCAGTCCGGAGATCGTACAGGCCGCGCTGATGGAATATCTGCGCAAAAAGATGCAGCTTTGCACAATGACCATTTAGTCAAACCTATACGAAAGGGGCTGTCTCAGGATTCAATTCTGAGTCGGCCCCTTTTTCTGTGCCTACAAAACCAACGCCGTCAGCCCGATGTCGCGAGCGAGGCGAACAGCGTCAGAGCGGCGGGGAGCAGATTGTCGTTGAACGCATACTGTTTCGTATGCAGTTGGGGCCAGTCTATGCCGGCGCCTATGCCAAACAGGACGGCCTTTGCATGAGCGCCGTAATATCCGAAATCCTCCGACCAATGGAACGGCTCGGGAACGTCGATGCAGGAGAGTCCCGTATGGCGGCAGATGGCCCGCAGCCGCTGAACCGCAGCATAATCGTTTACGGTTGCGGGAAATACATCTTGAAAGGAAATACGGATATCGACGCTATCGCGCACAGCTTCGGTACGGGCCGAATCTTCTATCGCGCGGATAAGAGCCTGCAGGTCTTCATTCATAGATGCGCGCAGCGTCAGCCACACCTCCGCGCTTGCGGCGGCGGTGCCGAAAGCCTTCTGCCCGATTTGTGCGCCAATCAGCGTAGCCATCGTTAGTCCGCGATATCCCGCCTGCGTAAGCCAGGACAAGGCGTCGATGACGCGGGCGGCGGCATAACCGGGGTTGCGTCCGTTTTCCGGGTATGCGGCGTGGGAGGGCGCGCCCGTAAAGTTTAGCGTCATACCGCGGGAAGCGCAGGCAAAAGTACCTTCCCGCAGCAATACGGCCCCCTCCGGCCAGCCGGGTATATTGTGAAAAGCATATACGCGGCCTACGCGATGCTTTTTCAGGGCGGATGCGCATATCGCGCCGCCCACGCCGGTTTCTTCTGCATGCTGGAATATCAGCACGACATTGCGACAGAGATGCTTGCCCTCCAGATATAGTCCAAGGCCGCACAGCGCCGCGCTGTGCCCATCGTGCCCGCACAGGTGGGCGGCGCCGCCGTCGTGCGGCAGCGCGTCCATATCCGCGCGGAATGCGACGGTTTCCCGCGCGTCCGGCTCACTGTGGACGGCGCAGAACCACTGACCTTCGTCCTCAATATGAAGCGAGGTATGCTCGCGCAGGAACGCGATCAACCGCTGCTTGGTTTGTACTTCTTCCCCCGATAGCTCGGCGAGCCCATGGAGCTCGCGGCGAAGATTACGTATGAGCTGTAACTGAAATTGCTCCATATTCGTATGTATCCTTTGACGTTGGAGTGTGTGTGTATTATGCGCTAATCGGCGGGGGAAGTCAAATCATGCCCGCATGGCAATCAAGGAACAAATAATTGAAGCCCGGCACAACCTGCCGGGCTTAGTCGTATTGCCGTATAGTTACTGATACAGCCTGCCTTTTCCGTATACGAGCGCGTCGTAAGACTTTTTAATCTTCGCGAAGTTACCGTCGCGGTCAAGCACAATGCCGCGCCCTGCGCCGTCCACAATGCGGCCTACGCCGATTTCCTGCATCTGGTCTCCCAGCTCTTCAAGCAGCGCGGGCGCGCTGCCGGGTTCCGTGCTGCGTCCATCGAATATGATATGCACGCAAACGTCGGCAAGACCTTTTTGCTTTGCCATGCGCAGCAGCGCGAGAGGATAATCAATGGAACCGTGCGAGGATTTCTTCGTGAGCAGCGCCAGAAGGTGCAGCGTTTTGCCGCGCTTTTTCACATCCTCAATCGTGCGTAGGAATACCTCGTTTTTCTCGAAGGAGCCGTCCTTCATGGCGGAGTCAAGGCGCACGTCGTCCTGCTGTACAACCCGGCCGGAACCAAGATTGAGATGCCCCGCCTCCGAATTGCCGGCTTTTCCTTCCTGCAGGCCGACAGCGTCTCCGGACGCACGCAGTTTAGAGGGCGGATACGCCGCTACAAGGCAGTCCCATACCGGCGTATCCGCGATATGTATGGGGTTTGTGCCGTCCGATTTGCCTATTCCCCATCCATCGAGAATAATGAGCAGCACGCGGCGGTTCTTGCCGAAATCATGTGCGCCGCCGGCGAGGCTTTTACCCGTCATCTGCTCGGGCTGCGGAATATCGAGTATCTGCAGCACCGTAGGCGCTACGTCGCAGAGGCTGCCGTCGTCAAGGGACAGCGGGGACTCCAATTGCGGGTCGATCAGCAGGAAGTTTACGAGGTTCGTCGTATGCGCTACATGCGGTTTGCCGTCCCCCGTCAGCATGGCTTCCAGGTTGCCGTGGTCTGCCGTGATCGCTACGACGTATCCCTGTTGTTTGGCCGCTTCGACCACTCGCCCCAGATGCGTATCCACAATGCGCGCGCATTCCACCTTGGCGTCGGAGTTAGCGGTATGCCCGATCACGTCGCCGTTTGCGAAGTTTGTCACGATGAATTCGTAGCCGGATTGAATTCCCCCTATGACCTTGTCAGCGACTTCAGGAAGGCTCAGGCCGGGTACCTGATCGAAGGGAATGCCTTTGGGGGAGGGGATGCGAATATCGTCCTCACCCGGAAAAGCCTGATTGTTGCCGCCGTTGAAGAAGAATGTGACATGCGCGAATTTCTCGGATTCTGCGCAATGCAGTTGCCGTAACCCGACGGTGCTTACGCATTGGGCCAGCGTTTCTTTAATTTTAGACGGCGCGAACGCGATGGGGAGGTTCGTATACTTTTCGTGGTACATCGTCAGTATGACGAAAGAGAGGCCGTCCAGCGGCTTGCGCTCGAAATGTGGGAAATCGGCGGCGGTAAACGCGTCGGTCAGTTCAATTTCGCGCTCCCCGCGCCTGCAGCAGAATATGACGGCATCGCCGGGCTCAATGGCGCCCGCGGGGGTGCCGTCCGCCAGCGTTTGCACCAGCGGTTCCATCGTGTAATCGGTCTGCCCGTCGGAATACGCTTTGCGTACGGCTTCCGCCAAAGCCCTGCCGCCGCGCGCGGATGCTTCCTTTTTCATAGGATTACCCCCTTCTTATTTGTTCTGAGGCAGTATGGCCTCCATGTTGATCTCGGGGTATCCCGGGAATATTTCCAACAACTCACGGAAACGGAATATGACGGCCTCGGGGCGGTTCGCGTCCGTAAACGGCTTTTTCGAGAGCTTTTCCGGCGTGATAAATATGACGTTCATGGCATAACCGGCCTCTTTCGCGCCAGTGACGTCGCGGCCAAGATTATCCCCGACATAGGCGATATTCTCAGGCTTGACTCCCGCCAGCTCCGCCGCGTGCAGATAAATTTCCTTCGCGGGCTTGCGCAGGCCGCAGACGCTGGAAAGCACCACTGGATCGAAATACGGTTTCAGGCCGGATTCTTCGAGCCAATCCGGGACTTCCAGAGAAGTGATGAGGTTGCTAATGATGCCGAGCTTATAGCCGCGCGTATGCAGCTTGGATACGACCTCTTCGCCATCCTTGACAACGCGGCGGATTCCCTTTGTCTGGCGGTATTGGAATGTCAGGTCTATGGCGTTTTTCTTTAGCCTGTCATGGTCGCCCTCGGGCAGCAGCCATTTTGTCCACAGCTCCGTCTCGGGGGCTTCGCGCATGGTATCGAACGCCCATTTACGGTAACCTTCATAGCGGCAGTCGATAAAGTCGTAGAACGCTTCAGGGTCCATATCCGTACCCGCCAGCTTCGCCATTTTGCGCTTGGCTTCGGCCTGATACGCTTCATCTTCGTACAGCACGCGCAACGTGTTTCCAAGGTCAAACAAAATCGCTTCTATTCTGGTATTCATGCTTATCTCCTTATCGTCGCAGTTGATGTACGTCCGCTTATCACGTTATACAGGTTTGAATTCGCCGATCTCCACATTGGGCGCGCCGGGGAACAGCTTGAGCAGATCGGAGAATTCATGAATAATGGCGTCCGGCCGGGTGGCGTCTGTGAATTCCTCGAGCGCTTTCCCTCTTGGGGAAATCAGTACGGCCATGCCGAATCCGGCGGATCTTGCCCCTACGACATCCTTCCCCACATGGTCGCCGACGTAGACGCAGTGCTCGGGTGCGACGCCGACTTCCTTCGTTGCAATCCGGAACAGCCTTGGGTCCGGTTTGCGTATGCCCGTTACGGAGGACTGTACAAGGGTTTTAAATAATGACGTGAAGCCGTCTTCCTCCGCCCAGGCGGGCAATTCTTCGGAGGTGATGACATTGCTGATCACGCCGACCTGGTAGCCCCGGCGGTCCAGCTCCGTGACAACCTCCTTGCCGTTTTTGACCAATACTCGCCTGCCCTTGAACTGGCGGAACTGGAATGTCAGCTCCACGGCGGCTGTGGCGATGCGATCCCGCGGGTAATCGGGGGCGAGCCATGTCGTCCACAGCTCTTCCTCGCTGGCTTCAATCCAACTGATCAGAGCGGACTCCCTGTATTTGTCATACCGTTTATTCACGATGTCCGCAAACGCTTCCGGATCCATATCCGTGCCTACCAGTTCGGCAACCCTTCGTTTGGCCGCGAGTATATGCTCGCGATCGTATTCGATTACGCGCAGCGTATCGCCTACGTCGAGGAAAATAACCCGAATCTCCTTGTTCATTGCGTCCTCCTGTATACCACCGCCTATTGCAGCGGGGGGAATATGTCGAGCATTTCCGATATCGCTTGGACGGTATAGTCCGGCTTATAATCGTCGCTTTGCGGTTCTTTTGCGATGGTATCCGGCTCGTCAATGCGGATCATCATGCCGAAGCCCGCAGCGCGGGTTCCTTCCACGTCGCGAATGGGGTTGTCGCCGATGTAAGCGCAGGACTCAGGCTTTGCGCCTATTGCGCGGGCCGCAAGCGTATAGATGGCGGGATCCGGCTTGCGTATCCTGACCTTGGAGGAAAGAATGACAGCCTTGAAGCAGCCCGCTACGCCGTCCTCCACCATCCAGTCCGGAATTTCGGTTTCCGTGATGGTGTTTGCGATGATTCCCAGCGTATAACCGCGCCGTCTGAGCTCAAGAAGTGTAGCCTTCACGTCTGGCCGGGGGACGCGGCGGCCATCCGCATCACGCCACAACCGGGTCAGGCGGCCTGAGGCGGCTGCGATTTTTTCCGTCGGATAATCCGGCAGCAGCCACTGTGTCCACAGTTCCATTTCGGAGGCGTCCAGAAGCGACGTCTTGGCATATTTGCGGTATTTATCCCAGTTTTCTTCCAGTTTCCAGAAGAAAACTTCCGGAGAATCCGTAGTGCCACAGAGGCGCAGCAATCCTTCTCTTGCCTGCTGCTGGAATTCCGCATCGGGTACAACGATGCGCAGGGTGTTGCCAACGTCGAAGAAAATGGTGTCGATGGCTGAGCTCATGGCAGATTCCTCACTTATTAAAACAGTTTAAGGCCGGAACGGCATTTCATCGGACGGTTTTGTAAATCTCCCCAAATACATTTACAGGCGTTGTCTGCAACTACATGAATCCAAATCAACGCAAACGTTTACGAAATCCGTAAAAAAAATAGCAGTTACAATGCACTTATATTTTATACTAGAGAAATACGGAAGTCTTGTCAAGCATCAAATGCGCTGTCGCAAATTATTTTTATATACGTGGTGCTTTGAACGCACGCTCGATGTATAATACAATTATATCGCTGGTCATTTTTGTCATTAGAAAGCTCATTGTGAGACGTCCGTTTGCTCCCTCTGTATGCCTTTGCTTGCAAAGAAAGGAGAAATCATGAAAAGGATCGCGGTATTGCTTCTGTTGCTGTTACCGCTCATGATGAGCGCATGCGTCGTCATCCATGTCCCGGGCGACGCGCCGGCATCCAGCCCGGCGGCGTCTTCCGGCGTGATCGCCTCGCCTTCGGAGCTAGCGGCAACGCCGGCTTACGTGACACCAACTCCGCCCGTCTTCACGCCTGCCCTGTCCTCTGCGCCCGCGGCTACGAATACGCCGTACAGCGAGCCGGCGCTATACTCCAGCTACGCGTATATGACAGCCTACCATCCCGCATCGGGCGTGGCCGATTTCGATTATTTCGATATGCTGCGCGGCGAGGACGCGGTGAAATGGATGGTTGAAAAGGAGGGCTATTCTCAGGCCGAGGCGGAAGCAATCGCGGCGGATTTCGCAGACTCCGAGTTTATTGAGAAAAATGAAAATCCGCAGGTACGCGGCATCGATCTCAACGCCGTCGAACTCAAGCTGATGTTCGATG